>NZ_JUEI01000158.1:0-4285 GCF_000802655.2 Paenibacillus sp. IHB B 3415
GTGTACCTCTTACATGTCAAGGTCTCCACTTTGATTAGGGGGCTTAAGAGCTTTGTTCATTTACTGGCACGAAAATGCCATAAGGTGTACGGATTTCACTGATTCTACAGATTTCACGTTATTTGTTGAAAAATTAGTGTTAACAGGATTTTCATCTGTCTTATTTGCGGTTACCATTTCTGGATAGGAGCCTGCTTTTGAATTGGATATTAATTCCACTCCTGAAATAATAGTCAATGCAAGGGCTATTAAGTATATTTTTTAAACATATTATCCCCATCCTTTCTATATCAACGATTATTTCCTACTTTAAAACACTATATTCACTAAAAATACTATATAACTTGAACTCATAAAATGGATCCTTCGCGAGTTCGGCGAGAAATATGCTCTATAAGGAATCTCTAAAATGCTGAATCGGCTTGGTTTTAGCTACACAAAAGCCACCTATACGCTGGTACGAGCCAGCAAAGAGGAACAAAAACAATTCCGCGAGGTCACTTTACCTGAGCTGAAGGAGAAACTGAACCAAGGAGAAATTGACCATCTTTTATTTGAAGATGAATCATGGTGTTAGACAACGCCCACACTCATCATGCAGATGCAATTCAGCCGTTTCTGCGAGAGAATCCGAGACTTCAGCTTGTTTTTCTACCCAAATATAGCCCTGAACTTAATCCTGTTGAATGATTGTGGAAATGGCTAAAACACGAAGTAATAAACAATGTCTTTTTTCATAAGTATTACGTCATCCGTACTCATGTCGCAGCTTTCATGAAACGGATCCATAAGAGCCCTCTTGAATTGATTGATCGGCTAATGGTCCGGGCGTAAAGATTTGCGGTTCAATCTATATAGTTTCCGCGTGATGAATAAGGATTAGCCGATTTCCAAACGCATTAGATGAGGTCATATGAGATGCATATAATCAAAAACGGCCGCACCCTCACAATCACGTGAAGATGCAGCCTTTTTCTATTGTATCGGAATAATAATTTCCGTTCCGCCCGTAGTTTGAACCGTGATGCCATCCTCAGCAAAAGAAACCTGCAGCAAGGACTCGGGAGATTGCTCCAGAATATGACCGAATCCGTTCGCCTGCCGGGCTGAAGGATCAGCTGACGGATCACCATATACAGCCGAAGCCAGCCAGTGAATTCCGGGCTCAAGCGTAGCCGTCAATGTTGGCAGTACCGTCCGGGGACGCAGCACATTCGTGTTGGCATTGGGCCAGATGAGCTCTGCCTTTCCGTAACCCATCAGTCCCTTGATTCCGCTGGTTCCCCAAGCTGTAGATACTGCTGTGCCTGAGTTGTCGGTCTGTTGCGCAAGCTCCGTTTCCTGGCCCAGGGCGAACCCGCCTTCAGCGGCGTCAAGTGCCCGGCCCGTCTCAATCCGGTGAATCCGGATATGCCAGGGAAGCCCGGCTACCACCCAGGTACGGACTTCCACATTAGCCCATGGCTTCCAGACCGACCGGAGGACGTTGTCCGTGATCTCGGATTCCACATTCCGGCGCCGCACGCGGTACAGATTGTCCCCGCCTTCGCTGAGCGCAAGCATGGAGTCGAATGCCCCCTGCGACAGCCCCCACTCAGAACGGGGTACGCTGAACCCGAAGCCTGTGGAATAGACGAATTTCTCGTATTTGGCCGAGGTATGGGTATGCTCATTCGTGTACAGGTGGCCGCTGTTGAACGCCGCCACATGACCGGAGGCCGGCTCGCGGACCAGGACAAGATGTGCAGGCTTCTGAACCATAACTGCCGGGATTTCCGGCAGGGGAAGCTCCTCTTCGCTCCAGAACGGATGCTCTTCACCAAGTGCGAGCGGCAGGAATGTCTTCAGCGCCCAGTAGGGTGAGCCGGGTGCATTATAATTCTCCGCCATGACCAGATTCGGATACGTATATCCGATGGTCAATACGCCTGCCGCATCAAAGATCGGCTGGCTGAACCACCAGCGCAGATTGCGCAGAACGATGCCTTTTACCACACCGGCAGGGAAGCCTTCAACATCAACATCAGCATAAGCCAAGGCACTCCAGAATGCCGATTGGGCGAATCGGTATGCAAGGCTGCGCCCGTAAGGAAGCGCGGAACCGTCCGGGGCGAACCAGCCCAGG
This sequence comes from Paenibacillus sp. IHB B 3415, assembly GCF_000802655.2. NCBI lineage: Bacteria > Bacillati > Bacillota > Bacilli > Caryophanales > Paenibacillaceae > Paenibacillus > Paenibacillus sp. IHB B 3415. Next base: position 2,126 of record NZ_JUEI01000158.1, read on the forward strand.
AATCCGGCGGCGAACAACCGGGCCCGTTCTTTAAACAATCGGGAACGCTCTGGATCCTCCTGCTCCATCAGCTTTGCATAGAGCAGCGAATAGTAATGGATCGCAAACGGTCCATAATAATCGCAGTGCCCGTCAACACCGTCACTGTACCAGCCCTCTCCCAGATAGAATGCATCCATCCGCTGCAGATTGTTCTCCAGCTGTACCGCATCATACGTGCGGCCGATGGTGCGGAACCCAACATTAACAAGTACATTGAAGAACAGCCAGTTGCAATCATAGCAGGGATGGGAGTTGATCTGATTCAGCCAGTTATACAGGTGATCCTGCTCGTGTGGAGCAAGCGGTGCCCAGATCTGCTCCGGAACCGCTGCAAGTGCGAAACCGAAAGCCGCCATCTCGACCAGACGCTGGTCGTAATCCCGTACATCTCCCCAATATTCTTCATGGGCAGGGTCGGTGCCATGCCGGATGCCCTCCAGCACGATGTCCCGGATTTCGCTACTTCCGCCTCCGGCGAGCAAGGGGACCAATCCCCATAATACCCGGGAAAAGCCCTCCATCCCGGCAGTTGCTGCCGGATAGCTCGCTCCGGTTCTGCCGATCTCAAGTCTTGCCCCGCCTTTGCTGTAGAGCGGACGCAGCGGACCCGTAAGCTGTTCAAGAGCGGTCACCAGGTCCGCCCGCGTCTTCAGCGGATTGTCTGCAATCTGCAAGGATGATAATTCTGATGCTGCTTTCCCGTTAGTCATCATGATCTCCCTACTCCCAGTAGAACGGGCCGGCTTCTTTGATCCGTGCCAGCGCTTCAACATAGAAGAAATCACCGTAGATCAGTGGAACATCGATATTCCGGTTCTCCGGGTAGTTGCTTGTACCGTGAAGCAGCAGCCCTTCTTCCTCCGCATTATCCCAGGTCCCATAATTTCGGTAGAGGGATTCCGTAATTCTTAGTGCGGCGTTCCGGTAGACATGCGCCTCCGATTCATCCACCTGGCTCGCCAGCAGCAGCAAGCCGCTCGCCGCGCAGGAACCGGCGGAGCTATCACGAATCTCTCCGATCTCACCGGGAGCCCGGAAATCCCAATGCGGAACCTGATCCTCCGGCAGACGCGTCAGGAAGAAATGGGCAACCTGCTTGGATGCATCAAGGTAGCTCTGCTTGCCGGTATGATGATAGGCCAGCGACAACCCGTAAAGTGCCCAAGCAGCGCCGCGCGACCAGGCCGACTCCGGTGCATAACCCTGTCCGCCGCGCTTCTCTACCACTTCGCCCGTTTCCGGGTTGAAGTTGACAATGTGATAAACGGAGCCGTCCGGCCGGATGAAATGCTCCAGCACCGTGTCCATATGAGCTTCGGCGATATGCCGGTAACGCGGGTCTCCGGTTACTTCAGAAGCCCAGAAGAGCAGGCTGGTATTCATGCTGCAGTCGATAATAGCGACCCCGCTGTTGTCCTCGCCTTCTCTCCATGGATTCCAGGCGCGGATATAGCGGCCTTTGAGGTTGAAGCGGGCGGCCAGATAGTTGGCAGCCTTAAGCGCCCGGACCCGTGATTCCTCTGTGCCAGTGAGCTTGAAGTTGGCTACGCTGGTCAGCAGCCACATGAACCCTAAGTCATGGTCCAGCTTCACATACCCATCCAGTACCTCGTCCAGCCGCTGCTCGCAGCGTTCGGCAATCGTCTTCAGGCTCTCGTCCCCGCTCCCGGCATAGAGCTGCCAGAGCATGCCCGGCCAGAAGCCGGCTGTCCACCAGCTCGGTGTCTCCAGTACGTACTTGCTGCCTTGGCTTGCATGGGGGAATTCCGCGCCGATTCTTACGCTGTTCTTTCTTGTCTTCTCCAGTGCCTTGCTCCAAGCCTCATCTACCCATGCCTGCTCTATGGTTCCACTCATCTGAATCCCGCCTTTGTTTGAATTGAATTGCTTATCTATAAAAGCTGAACGAAAAACAACTGCCAAAGAATTAGCTTTCACCACGGCAAATCCGGGAAATCCGGGGGTACCGGTGCTTTCCGGCGGGGCGCGCAGGGGCTCCAGCGGCGTGCGCCGCAGCTTTTCCGGCGGCGTGCGCGGTAGCTTCCCGGCGGCGTGCGCAGCAGCTTCCCGGGCGGCGTGCGCGGCAGCTTCCCCGGCGGCGTGCGCAGCTGCTTCCCG
>NZ_JUEI01000159.1:0-7164 GCF_000802655.2 Paenibacillus sp. IHB B 3415
TTTTAGGTCCTCTACTTTTCCCTCTTTTATAATTTCTATTATTTTCTTTTGATTGCTCCAGAAGAGAACGTTGCTCTTCGCTCACTGCAATTTCTGTTTTTTTAGGTCCTGTCACCACATGTTCGAACCCCTTGTAAGAGTTTTCTTCTTACTATCTCTTACACATTTTAGGAGCTTTTGAACTGCAGGAATTATTCAGCATAGCTGTACTAGACCAGCGGCAAACGGTAAGAAGCAAATTGTAATCGAAGTACCAAAGCAAGCAGATGCCAAAGTGTATGAAGTGCAATTACTGACTCCAAGCTTGAAAGGCCAAGAAAACTTCGTGCTTATAATGAAGACAGAACACGGGGAAATTCTAATTCCAAGCAACATGCTGTCCAACTTGATGGGAACTGCTGAACAAGTGTCTATCCGTATAAACAAAACCTCTACGGACAGCCTGGATGCAGGTACCCGTGAACGGATAGGGAACCGTCCGGTTATCGATCTGAACGTAGTAGCAGGCGACAAGATCATTATCTGGAATAACCCTTCAGCTCCTGTAACGGTATCGATTCCTTACACACCGACAGCTGAAGAACTCAGCAATCCGGATCTTATCGTCGTTTGGTACATCGATGGCAAAGGCAACGCAACACCGATTCCGAACGGTCGATATGAAGCGGCAACCCAAAGTGTTGTATTCCAAATGACCCACTTCAGCACGTATGCGGTAGACTCTGTATTCAAGACCTTCGGGGACCTGCAGAACGTACCTATGGCCAAACAAGCGATTGACGCAATGGCAGCTCGTGAGGTCATCAAAGGAATGACTGAGAACAGCTTCTTTCCTGCAGCTTCCATCAAGAGAGCGGATTTCATCGCACTTCTCGTAAGAGCTCTTGAATTGAAAGGAACAGGGGGAAATAAAACGATGTTCAGCGATATCCCAAACTCCGATTTCTATTATCATGAACTGGCTATCACGAAGGAACTGGGAATTGCCACTGGCTTTGAAGATCATACGTTCAGGCCAAACCGTAATATCTCCCGTCAGGATATGATGGTGATGATCGTACGGGCGCTGGAGGCAGGCGGCAAGCCAATCGAAGCCAGCGGATCTTTAGCTGCTTATTCTGACGCAGCGGGCATTTCTGGCTATGCGAAAGACAGCGTTTTGTTTCTGGTCAAATCTGAAGTCGTGAACGGTAAGAACGACAGGATTGCACCGAACGATACGCTCACCCGTGCTGAGGCAGCAGTCATCTTGTACCGCATCTGGAATCTGTAGCCCCAGCCGAGTAAGAAGACTTCCGAATTTTAAACCGGTAGTGAACTTTTGACAAACTACAAAAAGAGGATTAATATATACTATATAAAGTATAGTTAATATAAAAAAAGAGGCGAATAGCTATGGAACAAACCAATGTGATTAAAAGGGATATTAGCGAAGTCAGAGAGGTTACATTAAGTCACATGAGTCCTATCCATGCAGCCGGGCCGGTAATTGAACCGGGAAACTGGGCAAAAAACGACCCTTTTCTACTAATGATGGAGGATCAGTTCCAGAAAGGTTCCTTCGATATCCATCCGCACCGCGGAATGGAGACGGTTACGTATGTAATTTCCGGACAGATTGAACATTATGACACTCACAGTGGTGAAGGCGGAGTGCTCGGACCCGGCGATGTGCAGTGGATGACAGCAGGAAGCGGTGTTGAGCATAACGAAGTGCCATCAGAGGGGATGACCGCACATTCCCTACAATTGTGGGTCAATCTGCCGAAAGTGCATAAAATGACAAAGCCGCGTTATCAGAATTTAAAAAGTGAAGATATGCCTGTACGGCAAGAAGAAGGGGCAACGATTAAAGTGTTTTCCGGCTCTTCCAGAGGCGTGGTTGCTCCGACCCAAAATTATGTTCCGGTTACGATGGTAGAGATGCTTATTGAACCAGGCTACACAGTGACCCAGGATTTACCTGGCAGTTACAATGGATTCATATATGTTCTTGAAGGCAATGGGACATTTGGGCAGAATAACGTTAAGGCTTCCAAAGGTCAGGTCTTAGCTTTGAGTCAAGGCGGCAGCTGTGAGAGTGAAATTGAGATTACCGCTATCCAGACACTGCGAGTACTGCTATACGCAGGTGAACCTATTCAAGAACCGGTAGTTGCCCGAGGACCATTTGTAATGAATACGGAAAGAGAGATCACGGAGGCCTTTAGTGAGTATCGGCAGGGGACTTTTTTGAAATAACATGTCCCCTGAAGTGGCTCGAATGAAACGCTACTTTATTTAAAGTACAAATAGAAGGGTTTGAATGGACCCGGTTTTTTCTTAGTGAGTATATAGGTGATGCTGGGAACTTGGAGGTTGAAGTTTCTTTTTGCCTATATGCTCTTTTTGTGCTGTGTTAAAGGACAGGACACATAAAAGACAAATTGCCAAGACATAATGAACTAAAGAAAACCGAATATATATCAGCAGCAGTACGCAAGGAGAGATTATGAAAAAACACGGAATTACTTTTAAACTTTTTCTGATGATTGTTTTATTCTTTGTCTGTTTCTATGGAATGGTAATTATTTTCCAGTAAATCTCTAATCAGATGCTTCGATTTATGAAGCGAAATAAAAGTCAGCTCACCATTGTAAATATGAATGGTCAAATGGTTGTAGATGACCCTTACCATATGGTCATAAGACAGGATAATGGCGAAACCGTGTTTGTTTCACTTTCTCTTTTTATAAGTTTATATGCAGATGCTTTAAGGAATTCGTATTAGATTTGGTGATTATATCACTTTATGGGGAGAAACAGATAGAAGAGCCATTGCTCCTTATACCGTCTTATACCCAAACAAAATGAATAAGAAAGAATCACCTCAAGGAAACCCTGGAATATGAGTGGATAGATCCCTGGAGCGGAACACGTAATATTATTCTGATTCAACCCGTACAGCACCCCGATAAAAAAATAGAGCTGTTATTTGCACTTACCTCATTACAAGAAGTCAGTGATACCAATGAGGCACTGCGCTGGTTTTACGTCTATCTGGGAGTCGGAGGTTTCGTGCTGACCCTAATCCTGTCCTTGTTCTTCTCAAAGGTAGTAACTCGTCCCCTGATCGCTTTAAATTATATAGCCAAACGGATGGTGAAGCTGGATTTTACAGTGGACTCTCGCCTATACAGCAGATGATGAGTTAGGCAGATTGGCCAGCAGGATGTGATCAGTATCAATAAAAAGGATCATTATGTATCTGTAATCATTGAGAGCAGAGAAGATGGAAATGTTAATTAAAGATATGCTGGACCTGGCCCGACTGGATTCCGGCACCATACGACTTCATCTCAAGTCGTTTATGCTTAGCGAACTCACTGAAAAGGTAGCAAATAAGCTGATCTATTCTCTGCGAAATAAGCATTTGGAAGTTGTCATAACTCCTATCAATGGGCTTCCTATAGTCGCTGATCCAGATTGGATTGAGTAGGTTATCCAGAATTTCCTTGTAAATGCAATCCGTCATGCGGATGAAAGAAGTACCCTTTATATTGAAATTTCTAGTGATGCTCATTACACGCATTTCCTGGTAGATAACCAAGGGAAACCTATCCCAGAAGACCAGCTCAACCGCATCTGGGAAAGATTTTCGGGCAGGCATGTTCGCGGTTGGCGTCGGTTCAGCGGAATCTTTACATCAGGTTTGACCTAATTGTATCGGGGATGAAAAGTAGTAAATAACTGATCATAAGCGCGTACTGGTATACAACGGTGCGTGCTGTTTTTCATTACACCCATGCTGTCTAACTTGCTAATTAATCAAAATAGAATGCATCAGATAAGTAATACATGACACGAATTATTGAAATCTAACAAACAACAATTTATTTTAACTTGGGATGGAGAAATTCGTATTTTATTTGAGCAACTCGCACCTATCGAAGATCCATAAGGCTTTTCAAGTGCACCTTTTATAGGTGGTTTTGGCAATTACTCGTTCAGAAAGTGAAATCTTTCCCTATAAAACTTGGGGGTGACTCCAGTCACTTTTTTAAATACCTTAGTAAAATAACTTTGATCATTAAAGGACAACAAGGTACAAATCTCGGAAATAGGTGTTTTGCTGTAGGCGAGTAATTTCTTTGCTTCATCGGTTTTCATTTGTTGAACATATTCACTTACGGTGAGACCGACTTCTTTTTTAAATAAAGCAGAAAGATATTTTGGGCTAAGTCCAACTGTCCGGGCTATTATGCTATCCCAGTACTGGTTGGCATTCAGCAGGGTAATCGTGAAGGCTATATGGACTTCACAAGTGGCGACTTTGAAAAGCTGTTGGGCCGACCTTTAACATCAACTGTTGAAGGCGTACGTCAGATAATTAGCAGCCTTTCCTAGGAAGAAAATTAGGCACTACTAATAAACGTCCAACATACTTATACATGTAGCTTCAAGAAGTTTGTTAAAAGAGTAGAAGTACCTCCCCGGGTTACGGGTTGGGGGTGTAGTTGTTTCAGGGGGAAGGGGGAACCCCGACCCCCCAGAAACAGGATTCATCAGCCACTCCTCTTTGGGTGTGGGCAAGGAAGGGGAGAGTGCTTCAGATAGCTCATTTAGCTTCTTTTTGACTGTATTCATATCAATGCTAGGAACTACCCGGTCTGATGACGTTCATTGTAGTCAAGCATTTCCAAATACACAATTTTCTCTGCCGCATCCATATTGCGTCAAACTGTATATTGGTTTGAGGCGCTTGCGGATAGGTTCCGGGTACGATTTCGCGGAAGCAGCTCACAACTTTGTTTCTCGCCCAGCCAACTGCCGGCTTAATGTTCTCTGCCCGCAGTTCCTTAATCAATGCGTCGATGCCGGGCAAAATAACGTTTGGAAAGTATAATGTGTATTTTTCTTGGCCACCAGCCGCTCCAGTTCATCGAACCTCCATACCGGTCGGGCAGGCATGTTTGCGGTTGGCGTCAGTTCAGCGGAATCTTTACATCAGGCTTGACCTAATTTTATCGAGGATGAAAAGTAGTAAATAACTGATCATAAGCGCGTACTGTTATACAACGGTGCGTGCTGTTTTTCATTACACCAATACTGTCTAAATTGCTAATTAATCAAAATAGAATGCATCAGATAAGTAATACATGACACGAATTATTGAAATCTAGCAAACAACAATTTATTTTAACTTGGGATGGAGAAATCCGTATTTTATTTGAGCAACTCGCACCTATCGAAGATCATAGGCTATCTATAAATGGGCAGAGATTTTATGGGATCTTAATTTCACTCTTGCAATTGAATATAAAATTGTAGAGCTTATTTGAAGCATGAAATATGATTCATAAGGCTTTTCAAGTGCACCTTTTATAGGTGGTTTTGGCAATTACTCGTTCAGAAAGTGAAATCTTTCCCTATAAAACTTGGGGGTGACTCCAGTCACTTTTTTAAATACCTTAGTAAAATAACTTTGATCATTAAAGGACAACAAGGTACAAATCTCGGAAATAGGTGTTTTGCTGTAGGCGAGTAATTTCTTTGCTTCATCGGATTTCATTTGTTGAATATATTCACTTACGGTGAGACCGACTTCTTTTTTAAATAAAGCAGAAAGATATTTTGGGCTAAGTCCAACTGTCCGGGCTATGGTTTTACGTCTATCTGGGAGTCGGAGGTTTCGTGCTGACCCTAATCCTGTCCTTGTTCTTCTCAAAGGTAGTAACTCGTCCCCTGATCGCTTTAAATTATATAGCCAAACGGATGGTGAAGCTGGATTTTACAGTGGACTCTCGCCTATACAGCAGATGATGAGTTAGGCAGATTGGCCAGCAGGATGTGATCAGTATCAATAAAAAGGATCATTATGTATCTGTAATCATTGAGAGCAGAGAAGATGGAAATGTTAATTAAAGATATGCTGGACCTGGCCCGACTGGATTCCGGCACCATACGACTTCATCTCAAGTCGTTTATGCTTAGCGAACTCACTGAAAAGGTAGCAAATAAGCTGATCTATTCTCTGCGAAATAAGCATTTGGAAGTTGTCATAACTCCTATCAATGGGCTTCCTATAGTCGCTGATCCAGATTGGATTGAGTAGGTTATCCAGAATTTCCTTGTAAATGCAATCCGTCATGCGGATGAAAGAAGTACCCTTTATATTGAAATTTCTAGTGATGCTCATTACACGCATTTCCTGGTAGATAACCAAGGGAAACCTATCCCAGAAGACCAGCTCAACCGCATCTGGGAAAGATTTTCGGGCAGGCATGTTCGCGGTTGGCGTCGGTTCAGCGGAATCTTTACATCAGGTTTGACCTAATTGTATCGGGGATGAAAAGTAGTAAATAACTGATCATAAGCGCGTACTGGTATACAACGGTGCGTGCTGTTTTTCATTACACCCATGCTGTCTAACTTGCTAATTAATCAAAATAGAATGCATCAGATAAGTAATACATGACACGAATTATTGAAATCTAACAAACAACAATTTATTTTAACTTGGGATGGAGAAATTCGTATTTTATTTGAGCAACTCGCACCTATCGAAGATCCATAAGGCTTTTCAAGTGCACCTTTTATAGGTGGTTTTGGCAATTACTCGTTCAGAAAGTGAAATCTTTCCCTATAAAACTTGGGGGTGACTCCAGTCACTTTTTTAAATACCTTAGTAAAATAACTTTGATCATTAAAGGACAACAAGGTACAAATCTCGGAAATAGGTGTTTTGCTGTAGGCGAGTAATTTCTTTGCTTCATCGGATTTCATTTGTTGAATATATTCACTTACGGTGAGACCGACTTCTTTTTTAAATAAAGCAGAAAGATATTTTGGGCTAAGTCCAACTGTCCGGGCTATTTCATTGTGACTTATATTTTCGTAAATATGCTTGTAAATATAATTTTTACATGTAATTATCGTTTTAGAATAGCGTTCTATTTTTACTTGCCGAACTTTTTTGGCATAAGTATAAAGTACTTCTTTGGCCAATTCTCTAATCTCATCTAATGACTCCAGCTCTTCCACCTTTTGGATGTAACGATTATGTAGTCTATGGGCAATTTCCTCATGAAATCCACCTTCAATAGCAGCTCTGGACACCAAAGTGATGAGGATTATTATATGATTCTTATTAGAACGAATATAACTGGTTTTCGATAAAACACT
>NZ_JUEI01000160.1:0-6338 GCF_000802655.2 Paenibacillus sp. IHB B 3415
TACGGTTTGATGAGGAGGGGCTGGGTCATACCAGCCTTTTACTCTAGTAAATTTACCGTAGGAACAGGGGGCACACCATGAAAAAAACACCGATGATGCTACAGCTGGCATTGATTCTATTCTGTATCATGGCCATTCCGGCAGCGATCTTGACGTGGTATAGCGGGGCACAGATCATAGAAAACTCAGAGACAGCCATCGGTGAATCCGCACTTGCCGGTCTGAATGCCAACCGCAAGTTAAATGAGAATGCACTGGCCAATCTCGCCCAGGATACGGCGCGTCTGGCTGCAACCAATATATTTGATCGCATCCGCAGCTTCGAGACGTATGACGAGGTGAACGCAAGCTACACTAATGTGACCAAGGCCTTGTCTGTGATGAATGAACTGCTGAACCTGAACCGCCGTGTAGACGGCGTTTATTCCTCATACTTTTATCTGAATAACTCCGATTATGTTATATCTACAGACAATGCGGTTACGAAGCTGGAGCGGTATGAGCAGGTGGGCTGGACAACCGAAGCTCTGGCAGGCCAGAGAGGAATCAGCGGTGTGTGGGTACCCCGCGTGCTGGGCTCAGGGGATCATGTGGTGTCTTATGTATACCCTCTCAATCGTCTCTCCTCCACGACGGACGGATTGATTGTCGTCAATATGCGGGAGAGTCAGATCGGCAAATATCTGAATACGGCAGAGGCCGGGGACGGCCATTCCCTGCTCCTTGGATCTGATGGAAAAGTAATATCACACAGTGACAAGTCGCTGCTGCTCACCGACGGCTTTGAGCAGCCCTTTCTACAGGAAATTCTAGGTCAGGATTCAAGCGAGGGCTATACGTTCCGCGAGCTGGACGGCAACCGGATGGTTTACGCATGGAGCCGCTCGTCTTTGTCCGGATGGTGGAATGTAAGCTGGAGCTCGATGGATAAGCTGATGACCAAATCACGGGATATGCAGGGGAATATTATTTTGCTTACCGGAGCCATTATTGTGCTGGGAACGGTACTGGCGGTCTTTCTCGCTACCTGGATGTCCAGACCACTCCGGCAATTAGTCCGGATGATACGCTCGAAAAACAATCTTGAGGTAGTCAATAAGAATGAGCTTGCCTTTCTGAATGTGGCGTTTAAGCGGATGCAGGAGGAGGAGGAAGGCCTGTTCCAGCTGCTGCAGGAGCGCGAACAGGACACCCGCAGCTTCGCCGTTCACCGCCTTTTGCGCGGAGAGATTCCGCCCCGGATTACGGAGATCTTCCCTGAGGTCTATTACAGAATAGCTGTGGTCTCCATCGACCAGTACAGAGTGTACGTTGGCAATACGAATCTGGAGACACGCAGCTACCACGGATACCTGCTCAATGCGAAGTACGAGAGCCTGTTCCCGGAGGGGGTTCTGGCCCGTTCAGTCTATCATAGTGACGGCTGTATTGTAATTGTAATGAACTTTGCTCCGGGCGGGGATGAGCAGAGTTGTGACCGGATCCATCAGGCGCTGGACAGAATCCGGGAGGAGTCGCTTGAGCTGTTGGGGCATTCGGTCACGATAGGGGTAAGCGGCTTGGCAGATGCACCTGAAAGGGTAGCCCAGCGGCTGTTCGAGGCGATGGAATTGATTAAGCAGCGGATGATTAAGGGAGCCGGAAGCATGATGTACTGGCAGGACGAAGAGGAGAACAGCCGTAAATATATGGATTCCGAAAGCAGCGAGCGGCGGATTCTCAACTTCCTGGATGCAGGCGATCTGAACGGGATACTTAAGGAGCTTCAGGTCATCCGCTGCCAGATCGGTTCAGCAGAGAATATTTCCTACGATAACATTATGTTCATTTATCACCAGCTGCTGGGTGCGACGATCAAGCATCTCCGTGAGAATCATATCAGTACCGGAAGAATGATTATGGGGAAAGGCAACATCTACACTCTTCTGGCTTCGATGGATACACTGGATGAGCTTGAGGAATATTTGCACGGGTTCTTCCAAGAAATCGTGCAGGACCTGGACCGGGGTACCCGTGAAGCCAATCATGGGGAACGGATCATTCAATATTTGCAGGATCATTACCGTGAAGAAATTGTATTGAAGGATATGAGCCATGATTTTGGCATCAGCTACTCCTATATGCGCAAGATTGTGTATGACTTAACCGGCAAGAGTATGATTGATTATCTGAACCAGCTGCGTATAGAGAAGGCCAAGGAATTGCTGCTGGATACCGACCTGACGATCAAACAGATTGCGGCAGAGGTGGGCTACTTTAATGTACAGAGCTTCAACCGGTTTTTCCGCAAATACGAGGGCATGCCGCCGAGCAGCTACAAATCAGCCAAGACCAAAAGCTCTTAAGGGCCTGCTTCTGGCCGTAATTATTCCATTCACGACTCTTAATGAAAACGTTTTAGCCTATCATATTTGATCATATTGCTGCTGCGGAGGCCTTATAAACCGCGTGGTTGTCAGTTTTAATGGCCAGCAGCATTACTCATCGTATTCAAAACCGGCTAATGGAGATAGCATAGATCTCAGGCCGGTGGATGCAACTGGCACAGAGATAAAATGATGTAGGAGGTGAGACTTTGAAAGTTGCAAACGCTTCAAAGATAAATCAAAATGCTCTATTAAGAAAGAAACAGGGGCCCGGGTATTTTTTAAAGCGTGACTGGCAGCTCTATTTCCTGGTATTGATTCCACTGTCTTTTGTAATCGTATTCAAGTATCTGCCGATGACCGGACTTGTAATCGCTTTTAAAGACTACAAAATTGCAAAAGGCTTCTGGGGCAGTGAATGGGTGGGCCTCCAAATCTTCCAGGATATTTTCGCCAAGCCTGACTTTGCTCCTGCTGTCCGCAATACGCTGCTGCTGAATATTCTGGATCTGTGTTTCAGCTTCACGATGCCGATTCTGCTGGCGCTGCTGCTGAATGAGGTCAAAAGTATCCGGTTCAAACGCATCAATCAGACGCTGCTGTACTTGCCGCATTTCCTGTCCTGGGTCATTATCGGGGCTATCGCTTATCAGCTTCTTAGTGAAGGCGGCGGCGTGATTAACAATCTGATTGAACTGATGGGCGGTACCCGTGTTCCGTTCCTGCAGGAAGATACGAACTGGCTAATCAGCTATCTGGCTATCGGTGTGTGGCAGAGTATGGGCTGGGGCACGATTATCTACCTGGCGGCCATGAGCGGGATCAACCCGGAGATGTATGAAGCGGCTACGGTCGATGGAGCAGGACGCTGGAGAAAGGTATGGAATATTACGGTACCTTCTATCCGTGCAACCATCGTAACCCTGCTGATCATGAATCTGGGGAAAGTAATGGAGGGCTCGTTCGAGCGCATCTTCGCTCTGCAGAACAAGGCTACCACAGAGTACACAACAACCATACCGGTCCTGGTATACCGCTGGGGGATTGAATCCGGTAACTTCAGCCGGGCGACCGCGCTTGGATTATTCCAATCTGTTATCGGAATTATTCTTGTAATAACGGCAGATCGCGTCGCTAAAAAGCTCGGTGAAGATGGGATATTATAGAAAGGAGGGAAACCATGAGAGCATCAACAGTCCGTTCGGCCTCACTAAGTAAAGGACGTTTGGACATCTGGGATGTGCTGATCCGCTTTGTCTTAATTGTTGTTTCACTAATATGTCTGCTGCCGTTCCTGCATGTCGTGTCGAAATCCCTGAGCTCTGACTCCTTCGTCATTGCCAATAAGGTCTTTCTGTGGCCGCAGGGCTTCACCATCGAAGCGTATAAGAAAATCTTCGCGGATGTGCCGTTCCTGCATGTCGTGTCGAAATCCCTGAGCTCTGACTCCTTCGTCATTGCCAATAAGGTCTTTCTGTGGCCGCAGGGCTTCACCATCGAAGCGTATAAGAAAATCTTCGCGGATGCCAGCATCCTCCGTTCCCTGTACATCTCGGTTATTGTGACCGTACTGTTCACGATTCTGGGAATGATTCTGACGATATGCGCCGCGTATCCGTTGTCGAGAGCCCAGTTCAAGGGCCGCCGGGTCATCACCTTCATTTTCCTGTTCACGATGTACTTTAGTGGGGGGATCATCCCGGATTACATGAACATTAATAATCTGGGACTGATGGATACGATCTGGTCACTGATTCTGCCCTTGTCATTCAGTGCCTTCAATTTGCTGATTATGAAGACATCGCTAACGCACGGGATTCCGGTGAGTCTGGAAGAATCGGCGCGGATCGACGGTGCCGGTCATTTCCGGATTCTGTTCAGCATCGTCTTGCCGTTGTCCAAGCCGATAATGGCGACACTTGCCCTCTTCTACGCAGTTGGACGCTGGAATGCTTACCAGGATGCCTTGTTCTATATTAAGCATGAGACCTCCCTGCGGCCGCTGCAGCTCAAGCTGTATTATCTGGTCATTCAGGCGAGTGAAAGCTTCCAGCTAGAGGCCACTACAGTATCACTCAGCAACCCGGAAGTGCTTAAAGCATCCGTCGTGGTGTTTGCTACCCTGCCGATTCTCTGCGTGTATCCTTTCGTTCAGAAATACTTCGTGCAAGGGGTTATGCTAGGCGCCGTTAAGGAGTAGCCGTATGTTCCGCAAGCAGCAGTTAATAGCACTGGAAAATTAAAAATGGGGGAATTACGATGAACAAAAAAGGTTTTGCTTCATTAATGATGGTATCTGTCATGACAGCCGGCATGCTTGCCGGATGCTCCGGCGGAAATAATAAACAGAGTGCCGGAACGAACACGCCTGCAGCTTCCAGCAACCAGAGTGAGGGCTTTGCAGATTATTCACAAGGCTTTAAAGAGAAGGTTACGATTGATATTCCGGTCTATGAACGCGCTTTCGAGGGCTGGAATGTAAGTGATAACTATTACACCCGCTGGGTTCAGGCGGAGTTCGGTGACAAATACAATATCGATGTTAATTTTGTGCCTATCTCCCGCAGCAGTGAAGTAACCGATTACGAGCAGCTGCTCGCATCGCATAAGGCGCCGGACATTATTTTCCACTACGATATGCCTCAAGCGCTTACTTATTACGGCGAAGATGTGATGCAGGAGCTTGAACTTGCAGAAATAGAAAATTATGCTCCAACTTACTGGGCAAATCTGGGTGAAACGATCCAGCAATACGGTAAAGTGGACGACAAGAATACCTTCTTCTTCGCTGCACGTCCTGAAGCCGATAACTTCGTCAGTATCATCCGTAAAGACTGGGTGGAGCAGGTTGGCATGAAGGTGGAGGATTTGACCTCCCTGGAGAAGTATAATGAGATGCTGGCGAAATGGAAAGAAGCCGGACTTGGTGTGACTGCGGGGAATCTGATTAAGGACTTCTACAGCTATAACTATGCTTTCCGTGAATGGCCGGTGGATGAGGCATATCGTGCCCTGTATTCGGATGTAAGTGTTGCTGACTTCACCAGCGCCGATACCGAACGTTTCCTGCGCAATCTGAACTATCAGTACAATAACGGTCTCGTGGATAAAGAATTCTATCTGCGCAGCGATGATAACAAGATCAAATCTGAATTCGTTGCCGGCAAAACGGGTAACTACGCATTCTATCTGACCAACAATGCAGACGTCTTTGCAGCTACGCTGGCGAACAACCCGGATGCTGAATTTGCGGTAATTCCTCCGAATGCAATGGTGCCGGAAGGTTACAAGCCTCAAGGACGCGCTTACTGGCCGTTCGGCTTCATCATGGGCATCAACTATGAGACTTCGGATGAAGAGCGCGCTGCCGTCTGGATGTACCTCGAATGGCTGAGCCAGCCGGAGAACCTGTTCAAGTTCCAGAACGGTATTGAGGGCGAGAACTATACACTTGATGCTGAAGGCATTGCTGTGAAGAACCCGGATTACAAAGGCGAATCTGTCCTTTCCACCAACAACAATAAAGACTACTGGGGACTTGTAACTGAAATTGCGCAATATCCGGATGCAGAGAAAACCCTCCAATCGAATCTGCGTAACTGGTCACCGGCCGGTTATGAATATCTCGCCGAGGATATGGTGAAATACTACAACGAGGTTGCGGAATTCCGTACACCTGATGCCATGTTCAGTGTAGTGCTCGAAAAGGTTAATGAATACAAAGCGGATCTGAACTCGCTGTTCCAGGATCTGTATGTGAAGACCGTTCTGGCTCCGGAAGCTGAATTCGATGCAGCCTATGAAGATGCCAAGAAGAGCTTCCTTGATGCAGGATATCAGGAAATCCTTGATGAGAAGCAGGCAGCCATCGATGCGGGCCAGTTCCGTTAATTTGAAGTTATAACTTACAAAAGGAGCTGTTCCAAAAGCCATGAAATGGCTGCTTGGGACAGCTCTTTATTTTGGAGGCGT
>NZ_JUEI01000161.1:0-6673 GCF_000802655.2 Paenibacillus sp. IHB B 3415
AGGCGGCGGCCGTGAAGCTGCCGCCGTGGAAGCCTGGGCCGCCGGACTGGCCCAGCCGGACGCGCAATCCATCGTGTACCGCCAGCTGCAGCGCGATTCCGCCCCGTATGTTGTAGCTGTAGAGAAGAAAAAAGGAGCTGATCACTAAATGGCAGTAACCAAAATGGAGCATGTCGGCATTAAAGTGGACATTCTTGAGCGTTCACTGCAATTTTACCAGGAGGTCATCGGCTTGACGCTTCAGGGTATTCTGGGCCAGCCTGGAGATGAAGTGCGTCTCGCCTTTCTCAGCTTCCCCGGACAGGCCAGTGTTGAGATTGAACTGATTGAACGGGCATTCGAGGGTCTGCCGCAGGAAGGACGGGTAAGCCATACCGCCTTCACAGTCGATGACATTGAGGAAGAGCACAGAAGACTTGCCGGACTCGGCATCCCGGCACTGACCGGTATTTCTGAGCTCGCGAACGGCAGCCGCTATTTCTTCTTCGAGGGACCGGACAGCGAGAAGCTTGAGTTCTTCCAGCCGGCGCACAGTCCTACAAATCCTGCACGAAATGCAACATTTTCTTCATAAATAGCGATTCCCATCCAAATTGTTGTACAAAAGGCAGCATTTCTCCTCCTGCAAGTATTTTAGCGGCAAAATTCTTGTATTTTGTACAACAATGCTACCAATCACCCTGGTATCGCTCAATCAATGTTGTAATAAGTACAACATTGATGCTGCCAATATGGTGTGAACTTAAGCATGCCATATATGATACGGCTTGGTTGACCAGCGTTTGACCGGTTACTTATTGGGTTATAGTCCGATGTACCGTTTAAATATTAAGTCTTAAACATTCTATAATCAGGAAGGAAGCTGTTGTAATGACGAAACCATATCCTCTGAAATTTCAGCCGGAGTTCAAAGAACGTGTCTGGGGAGGCCGTGCGCTGGAGAAGTTCGGCCTGGAGCTGCCGGAAGGCCATATCGGCGAAGGCTGGATGATCGCTGACCACCCGAACGGAACCTCTTCTGTAGTGAACGGCGAACTCGCCGGACTAGGTCTGGATGCCATCCGTGAGCAGTTCGGACATGAATGGTTCGGCAGCAAGGGCATTACGGAAGACGGCGGAAGATTCCCGCTGCTGATCAAGCTGCTCGATTGCAATGACAATCTTTCCGTACAGGTACACCCTACTGATGATTATGCCGGATTACCCAAGGGCGAACTGGGCAAAACAGAAATGTGGTACGTGCTGGATGCCAAGCCGGGCGCCAAAATCATCTATGGTCTGAAAGAAGGCGTAACCCGCGAGGTTCTGCAGGATGCACTCGTGAACGGGACCGTTATGGACAGCCTTCAGGAAGTGACTGTAGCGGCAGGAGATTCTTTCTATATTCCCGCAGGCACCGTTCACGCCTTGTGTGCAGGTGTCGTTGTAGCCGAAATCCAGCAGAACTCCGACACTACATACCGGATTTATGATTACGACCGTCCCGGCCTGGACGGCAAGCCCCGCGAGCTGCATATTGAGGATTCCCTGAATGTTACTGCCTATGAAGGTGCAGGCGCGACCTCGATGAAGACAGACGGTGCAGTGGCCGGTGAATGGCTGCAAATCGCCTCCTCCCCTTATTTCATCGTTGAAAAAGGTGTGGTCGCCGGTGAATGGCAGCTCGCCACCACGGACGACAGCTTCACCATTCTGGTGATCTGTGAAGGCAGCGGCCACCTGATCTGGGAAGAGGGCTCCCAGCCTTATGCAGCGGGCGAATGCTACCTGCTCCCGTCCAGCCTCGGCGCCTACAGCATTGAAGGCATGTCCACGGTTCTCCGCTCTTATCTGCCGTAAGCAGAGACCGGTTTACATCCATTCATAACTTGTATACCGGGCAGATTTAGTTTAACGAAGTACTCTTGCGCTAGGATTGCTGAATTTAACTTTCAGGAGGACGGCGATGACAGAGAACACCTTTACGATGACCGATCCACTAGGTGTCAAAATCCATGTCTATGAATGGCTGCCGGAAGCTGGAGCTGACGTCAGAGGGATCGTGCAGATCTCTCACGGCATGTGTGAAACGGCTGCGCGTTATGCCCGGTTTGCGTCCGCGCTCACCGCAGCCGGTTATGCGGTGTATGCCAATGACCACCGGGGCCATGGCCTCACCGCCGGCCAAGTCAATCTGCTCGGCGATACCGGGGAGAACGGTTTCTACTGGATGCGCCGCAATCTGCTGCAGCTTGCGGGAATCGCCTGCTCCCGGCATCAGCATGTGCCGATTTACCTGTTCGCCCATAGCATGGGTTCATTCCTGGCCCAGAAGCTGATGTGCGAAGAAGGTAACGGGATTTACAGCGGCTTCATTCTCAGCGGCACCAACGGTCCGCGGAGCATGCTGCGGCTGGCAGAATCGCTGTCGGCAATGCAGCTAAGGCTGCAGGGAGACCACCATCGCAGCGTATTGTTGAACGGCATTGTCTTTGGCGCTTATAACCGTGCCTTCTCTCCTGTCAGGACCGCCTTTGACTGGCTTAGCAGAGACCCGGTGGAGGTGGACCACTTCATCTCCGACCCGTTCTGCGGGGCGATCTGCACTACCCGCTTCTTCCGGGATTTCTTCCATATGCTGCGGGAGCTTCATACCAAGACTACCCTGCTGACCTTGTGCAGAGATAAACCTGTCTATCTGTTCGCCGGGGAGAAAGACCCCGTGGGGATGAACGGTCAAGGGGTGAAGCGTCTGGCCGAACTGTACCGCAGGCAGGGAATACAGGACGTAGAGTGCAAGCTGTACCCTGAAGGCAGGCATGAGATGCTGAACGAGGTCAACCGGGATGAGGTCACCGCCGATGTGCTGGACTGGCTTGCCCGCCACCTCCCTGCCGGCTCCATGCGGCTTCAGCCTACGGCGAATTAGCTTATATAGGGCTTTGACTCTGACGCCCTGGCTGACCATTCGTGTAACCCGCAGGGGAAATGATGAGAAATGTCAGCAGCTTAAGATATGTCTTAAAAATAAAACGAGGCACCCCGTACCTGACGGAGTGCGAGGCACCCCGTACCTGACGGAGTGCCTCGTTTTCGGTTATGCTGCCAAAGTTCTGCTGCTGCCCAGGGTGTCTCCACCTGATTGACATTGCAGCAGCAACTATTGCTGTATTTTCTGCAGGATTTCCAACGGGATTGCGCGCTCTGGTATGAGACTCCCCCTCAAGCTCTAACTGTAAAATGTACAACTAAAACGATCTATTTCTGCGCAGAAGGAGTTTTAATTGCACTCTATACACTTATAAAATGCTCCTATGCCATAAAAGAGCATTATTCTCTAATTTAATTGTACAGAATACAGTTATCCCTGCTCATCCGGCTTTTCGCCGTATTTTAACTGCACGAAATACAGTTATCTGCTAGGCTCTCTACTTGAGAACGGTCTTAATCCTTACCGATTGCACCTAATTCAGGCCCAAGATTCAGGCCCAAGCTTGAGGATGATCCAATTCCAGGTTCCCTCGCCCATCTGCCTTGGAAATCCCTTCAGTTTATATCTGATAATATCTTCACTAAAACCTCTCTGTACGCATCTAAATCATATGAAGAATTGTTCACTTTTGTCTTAGCCATATTTACGCTGTTAAAGATCCTTTCTTCCAGTCCCCTTCTTGCCTTAAGCACCTGCAGAGTTCCTTCCAAACCGGTGTAACCCTGTTTTTTGCCAAACCCATGTTTGGTGTAATAGTCAATAAAGCCTTCAGACCATTCTTGGGGTCTTTCTTCAACAGCCTTGCCGAAGGAATACTCAAGATCGTTCTGGTCAACGTATATCAGAAGCGGATTCAGCACTTCTACAATGGCTGCCAGTTCAATAACATAACTTGTGACGTCTTCCTTGGCGGCATCATGTTTGATCATTCCCGTGGTTACAGGATTCTGTATGAAGCAACAATCGAAAATATAAAGGTCAGCGCCATTTAAGGCACTCTCCGCAAATTGCTTCCATCTTGCCGTAATCAGTTCCCTGTTTCGGTCTAGCGGCAATTCATACACATCATGCTTCACCAAAGTATCCAGCATTTCATTTGGAATACTTGAACCGTGTTCATTGATTAGTTTCCGGTATTCCACGAAATAACTATTTCCTTGATTCCATGTATATGGGCTTAATAAATCCCTAAATTCCTCATAGGCGCTCAATAGATCATCGTATTCAACTTCATCTAGACAAGCGACTCCATCATAATCAGCAGGATGATCCAAATTTCCTTCAATGAATAGCCTGGCCTTAAGATTTCTCTCCGTAAGAATTTCTTGCACCAGCTGAGCCGTAGTTGATTTCCCGGAGCCCGGTAAGCCCTCGATTAAGATCAATTTAGTTTGCATATAGTAGTTCCTCCATTCATTTTTAGGAGGATAGGCAGGTAAGCATCAAGGGAGATGCGTTTTTCCCGCGACACGACAATAAAGCGGATACCAAAAGGGTATCCGCAGAGTGGTTTTATGATACACCTTATCCTGCATACCCTGTAAGATTAAAGAAAGACATGCCTAATACAATAGTGCGTTCACTATTACAGGCATTCTTTAGACTTGTTAATCTTTACAGAGTCATCCACATGATACGGTTTATGCTCCTTTATAGGCATCTCATTCCTGATATTAACACCGGATACCGCCAATTACAATTACGTAATTTCTATTATAGCCTGCGTTTTATTATATTCGGTAATGGAAGCATGCGGAATTTCTTCCACCTCTCCTACCAGGGTACGAAAAGCCATGCCGTGTCCGGTAATGATCACTTTTTTAAATCCAAGATATTGATCAATCACCTTCTCCACGCGGTTCTTCAGCAGTTCTTTGGACTCCCAAAGCTTGGTTACCCCGGGAGGATATACTCCATGATTAGCATCATAATCATTTCCCAGCTCTGTAAGCCGCTCCAGTGAATCATATTCAAAGGTTAAGTCAGGCTGCCATTCCCTTAAATCCAATTCAACCTTTATGTCTAAACCGAGTTCCTTGGATAAAATAGCGGCCGTTTGAAGTGCTCTCGTGTAAGGAGAAGAGATAATCACTTCTGCCTCTTTTAAACGCTCATCCTTTGCTGTCCAATATACCTGATTCACTCCTGCTTCCGTAAGAGGTACCAGATCCCGGCCATGGCCCTTTAATTTGTACTGTTCATTGATGTTCCACTCGGGTTCGCCATGGCGAATGAGATAAAACTGTGTCATTGAAATCCCCCTGTACCATTTTGTTACTAAATCTATCTATTCGCTCCTCCTACTACACAATCCTACCCGGTCGTATTTCTTAATGGAAGCTTGCCACGTTCTTCATATCGCATCTGCTGAAGTAGTTGAACGTTCATGAACACAGCAAAAAGCCGAAGCTTTACTGCCCCCAAGGGACAACCGTAAGCTCCGGCCATTTCGACTTCCATTTCCGTGTCTTATTCAAGTAGACGTCCTCGCTGATTAACGCCTTGTTTGGCTTCAGGATTAAATGGAACAGATCGTGCAGACCGAACGGTGCGTATACCTGCCACTCCCCCTCGCTGCTGAGTCTCGCCCCCATTGAAGTGACCGTTGTCGGCCAGCTGTTGATTGCATCCTCCAGAGAAGCGTAGGGTGCCAGCTCTACACCAAACTTATCACGGTACCACAGATGAACCCGGGCCTGGTTCTTGAGATCAACCGGAATAGAAATACCTGCAAACAGCTCACGTCCGTTGGCGATCATCCGGTCCTCCGCAGCATAGCTCAAATCATGCCCGTCGTAGTAGATTATATCAATATCACTGATTCCGTAATCCGGCTCCCGCCCGGTAAGCTCGTTCCACACTGTCTGAACCAGACACCCTGCGCCTATATAATAAGGAAACAGACCCAGACCTTGAGCACGCTTGAAGATATCCATCAGTAGCATACTGCGGGAGAACAGCTCCGTCAGACGATTGTGAAGTATATCCCCCTCATCCATGGGCAGCCGGAGCCACGGGCTTAGTAGCCAGCTCATATTGTAAAATCAGCTGCGGCCCTTTGCTCCCGCTGCGCCGCAGCCCGTAATCCTGAAACCCTGCGCGGGCGTACAGGTGTCCGGCAGGGATGTTGCGCTCATTAACGGCCAGCACAATCTGCTGTGCTTCCGGGTAATGGCGGCGGACGAAATCAGGCAGAAGGGCCATCGCGGCTTTGGCGAAGCCTTGTCCCTGGCTGGCATAATCCATCAGAAAGGCGCGCAGAAGCACTGCGCCGGAGTAGTCTTGGAAGAAGTCCGCGATGCCTTCGCCTGTATGAAGAATGAAGAAGCCTACCGCCCGGTCACCCTGGGCAATGACTACTCCCATTTTGCCGGCATTCCCGCAGGCATCATGAAGCGTCTGCTCCGGCAGTCCGGTAAACTCCGCCTGCTCCGGAGGAAGCTGAAAGCTCAGCAACTGTTCCTTGAATTTCTCCTCATGCTTCTCTTCATACCTGAACAATGAAATATGCCGATTCAGACTCATGCTCATCTCCCCTTCCCCCGAATGAAATCTATTCCAATAGGCTAGACTTAAGCTGCTTACTATTACTTTCTTTAAAAATCCTGCCCAAAATACAACATTTCTCGCATGATTCCGGCCCCAATCCAGAATTGTTGTATAAAAGAGTCAATTTCATAATTCAGTTGGCTGAATAGCAAG
>NZ_JUEI01000162.1:0-4019 GCF_000802655.2 Paenibacillus sp. IHB B 3415
GCCTGTCGCACCTGTAACCCCAGTCGCTCCGGCTGTGCCTGTCGCACCTGTAACCCCAGTTGCTCCTGTGATGCCCGTCGCTCCCGTAACCCCAGTTGCTCCTGTGATGCCTGTCGCACCTGTAACCCCAGTTGTGCCTGTGATGCCCGCCACTCCTGTGATAGCTCCCAGAAGTTCAGCAGAAACCAGGCGGTGTGGCGTTACTAAGCCGCCTGAGCTATTTTTTCCCCAGACTGAGACTTGCACCTGTTCATCAATGGTTCCCGAAGTGACAAAAACAAACTCAAATGCATCCAGATCCGCATAGTACGTGGTAGTCAAAACCTGATTAGGCAGCACATTCAGCGTTTCGCTGACATATAGCGTGCGGATTCCATCCAGATAGTAACCCTCTACCGTCACGAAGGAAGACATGGTATCACTTCGGTTATCGATTTTGACCGTGATCTGCTGAGTGGGTCTAAGCCCGCCTACCGCATTATTCTCAATCGGTCCTGTAGATAAAAAGCTCATCTTGATTTCTCCTCTCCGAATATTTAATAGTGATAACAACTTACTATATTCGAGCCATCACTGGAGGTGTGGACAAAGCCGGATATCTATTGCAAATACCGGATGTTATGGGTTGCATTTTCCGGAAACAAGGTTCCGCTTGACATTCCGCTATTGCTTTCTTCCAGAAATTCGCTATACTGATAAAAATCATATTGAATCGATGACCGGGAGAGTAATATCCCTGAATCTAGTCCCCAGCGAGCCGGGAGAGTGTAAGCCGGTACAGATCAGGATTATGAAGCGCACCCGTGAGATGGACTTCTGAACCTTAAGAGTAGGAAGCCCCGGCTAAAGACCGTTAACCTGTAAGGTGGTTGAACTGTAGGTTCAGCAACGAGAGTGGTACCGCGAGCGCATAAGCCTCGTCTCTTTTGAGACGAAGGCTTTTTTTGTTGTTTTTTTCACCTTACGGACCCTTGAAGTCTTCCGCCCTCAGCCACTGCTTACACCATTCACAACTATTTCGGGAGGTACTTATTCATGTTAAGCGAGCTAATTAAAGACAGTCTGGAACAATGTATTCACAAAGTATCTGAAGGCCTGGGGATTCCCGGCAGCTCTGCGGTAAAAGTGGCTCTGGAGCAGCCTGCGAATGCGGACCATGGAGACTACTCCAGCAATATAGCCATGCAGCTGGCCCGTACCCTGCGCAAAGCCCCGGCCGTCATCGCAGAACTGATCATCGCCGAGCTGAAGTCATCGGGCTCTGTAAACGGACTGCTGCAGAGAATCGAGGTTGCCGCGCCGGGGTTCATTAATATGTATATCGACTGGCAGGCATGGGCCAAGGCTGAGTTCAAGCTGCCGCTGGCAGCTGGCGAGAAGGTTATTGTGGAGCATACTTCGGTGAACCCGAACAAATCCATGCATATCGGGCACCTGAGAAACTCCTGTATCGGGGATGCACTGGTTAGAATTCTGAGAAAAACCGGCTACACGGTCGAGGTACATAACTACGTGGATGATCTCGGCAATCAGCTTGCAGATACTGTAGTCGGCCTCTTGAATGTCCCGCTTGCCGGGGAGCATGTCCGTTTCGGAGATTACTGCTGGGATATTTACGCTGAGATCAACAAGGAGTACGCGGAGCATCCTGAAAGTGTAAATAAACGGACCGAAATTCTTCACGCGCTGGAAGAGGGGCATGGCAATACCGCCTGGATTGGCAACCTTGTCGCCGGACAGATTGTAAAAGAGCATGTGGAGGAGATGCGCAGCTTCGGCATTCACTACGACCTGCTTGTTTGGGAGAGCAGTATTCTGAAAGAAGGCTTCTGGTCTTCCGCCTTCGGCCTTTTGTCGCAGACAGATGTGTTCGTTCAGGAGAAGGAAGGCAAGCTGGCCGGCTGCTGGATTCTGAAGCAATCCGCTGGGACTGGCGCACAGGAGACACAGGAGACAGAAGAGGAGCATCAGAAGGATAAGGTGCTGGTTCGCTCGAACGGGATTTTGACCTATACGGCCAAGGATATTGCTTATCATCTGTGGAAATTCGGCCTCTTGGACAAGGACTTCGCCTACAGCGAATTTGGCAGCGGGCTGTGGACGACCGGCTTGAGGGGTGAGACGCTGCCTTTTGGACGCGCAGACAAGGTCGTGAACGTGATCGACTACAGACAGGAGTATCCGCAGGCGATGGTAAAGCAGGCCTTCCAGGCACTGGGCTACAGCGAGCAGGCGGATCGGCTGCATCATGTAAGTTATGGTGTAGTTTCGCTAAGTCCGGCTTCCGCTGCCGAGCTCGGTCTGGATACATCCGCCGGCAAAAGCTCCTACGCCATGTCCGGACGCCAGGGCATCGGCATCAAGGTAACCGAGCTTGTCCGGCTTATGGAGCATTCCATCGAGGCTACCCGTTCCGACAAAAACGGCCTGTCCAGCCGGCTCATCGCCACCGCTGCCATCCGCTACTATCTGCTGCGCTTCAATCTGGGTACAGAGATTGTGTTTGACTTCAAACAAGCCATGGAGATTTCCGGCAACACTGGCGTTTATCTGATGTATGCCTATGCCCGGGCAAGCCGTGTGCTCAGTAAAGGCAGCGCCCTGGCGGACAGCGGTATCGGGAATAGCGGCGGTAACGAGCATGGCGGGAGCCGCGAGTATGGTGGGCACGGGAATAGCGGGGATAACGGGAGCAGCAAGCATAGCGCGAGCAGCGGGCCTGACGGGAGCAACGCGCATGGCGGGCTTCCGCTCTTTCCGCCGCAGCTTGAAGCAGCCGAGCTCGCCCTGCTGAGACAGCTCAGCCTCTGGCAAGACACCCTATATACTGCAAGCCGGGAGCTTACGCCGAATACGATCTGTAACTATGCGCATAGTCTGGCCGTACTGTTCAGCAATTTCTACTCCGCCTGCCCGATCCTCAAAGGAGAGGCTTCCAGCGTCGCCTTCCGTCTATGGCTGACCCGGAGCTTCACCGATACTTTGGGCGAGGCGCTGGATGTGCTCGGGCTGCCTAAGCCGGAGCGGATGTAAGCTGGGGCGGAGAAGCTGTAGAGAGCCCCGCATAGTACAAGTAGGGCTTATAGTAGATAACTGTACTCATTGGGTGAATGATGTTGGTTACTTGGGGGATCTCTGTAGGCGAGCGGGGGTTTGAGTAACAATAGTCTTGCGGATCGCTGTACAAAGAGTGACTTGAATGCTCAGACAGTAGGGATTTCCAGGAAAATTGTCTGCATTGTGCAGATGAAATCTTCTGCTAAGCTATGCGGACTCAGATGACGCTATTTGGCGAAAAAACCTGTTTTTCTGACCGATGCGGACTCAGGAGCCCTTATATTGTAGTTTGGAGCTCAAAATGAGGGGAAACGGGTTAGTTAACGGCATCTGAGTCCGCATGGACTGCGAAAAGATGTGATCCGCCGAAATAAGATCACCTCAGTCCGCAACGCTGCTTCTAAACGTGATGGTCCCGCTTCAAAGTAATTTTTGCTCCAACGTCCCCGCTGGCGCGAGGCTTCTCATCCTCCGGACAACAAAACAGCCTTCCCGAAGGAAGGCTGTTACTTGACGTCCCGGAAGGGATACAGCCAAACTTCGGCTGATTGCGATGTATTCCTATCGAAGCTTAACCTCCAACGTCCCCGCTGGCGCCGGCTTCTCATCCTCCGGACGACAAAACAGCCTTCCTGAAGGAAGGCTGTTACTTGACGTCCCGGAAGGGATTCGAACCCCCGACCGTGCGCTTAGAAGGCGCATGCTCTATCCAACTGAGCTACCGGGACAAATGAAGAATCATGAAACCTAAAGCTGTAAAGACCATATGTATTAATGCAACGTTATTTATTATACCTGATTCACAGAATTTATCAAGACTAAACTCTCCCAGCCAACAAATGAGGTCCCCTACACCCCACCGTGCAGGCGACTTCTGAGCGATCCAGTGGATATCCTGATATATGAAGATCCTAAGAACAAAATCACCCTAACGGGTGAATAACGTTCTAGCCAGCGGTTAT
>NZ_JUEI01000163.1:0-3112 GCF_000802655.2 Paenibacillus sp. IHB B 3415
TAACCCGGGGAGGTACTTCTACTCTCTTACACAAACTTCTTGACGCTACCGCTTAGTCGCCTGGGAGAGCAGAAATGCTGCAGTTTATACAACAATTTCAGATTATGGCCGAGATATCGAGGGAAATGTTGTATTTGGTGCAGGATTTTTAAAAGCAGCCGCTTAAACCGGGAATTTACCGCAACTGCAGCAGCAACAGTAACAGCAACGGCAGTAACAACAGTCGCAGCAGCAACCACAACAGCAATCGCAACCGCAGCCACAACAGCAGCAACAGCAACCGCAGCAGCAGTAGTAGTATCAACAGTAGCTGAAGCCAACTATTCACTAGAGTAATAGCTATTCTTTATCTGTTATGTAGTCTCGCCGATCCATATAACACCAAAAGGCTCCAGTCCCAGGGGAGACCGAAGCCTTCTCAATATTTAAGGATTAACGCTGTACAGCTCTCAGGCGATAGGTGCAGCTTGCGTAATCGCCGCGCAGATCGGAAACGACCAGACCGATACGCATCAGGCGGTCGCCGCCGAGAGGGGTGCCGTCAAAGGCCGTTTGGAACGGAGTGGAGCTCTGCCCATCAGCAGATACAGAAGCTTCCCCGCCGCCGTGACCGTTTGTGGTAACACCGGCTGCGCCAGTCTCAATCACATAATCCAGCTCAGGATCGAGCCCCTTGAGCGTAAGACGCGAGATCGGTGCATTGGGCTTGGCCAGCACCCGGAAGTAGGCAACAAAGGCTTCCGTCTTATCTTCACTGACGAACATCCAGGCGGTATCACCGCTGCCCTCAAACGGACTCTGCAGACGGTACATATCGCCCTGCTGCACCAGCGTGCGGATCTCCTTGTACTGGGCAATCTGCCGGGCAGCCAGATCCCTCTCGGCTTCCGTGAACTTGGTAAGATCCATCTCATAGCCGAAGTTGCCGCTCATCGCTACATCCCCGCGGGTGGCAAGGGAGGTAATGCGGTCAACCTGATGGTTCGGTACTGCCGACACGTGAGCCCCCATGCTGCTGGCCGGATAGACAATACTAGTACCATATTGAATAGCCAGGCGTTCAATCGCATCGGTGTCGTCACTGGTCCAGGTCTGCGGCATGTAGAACAGCATTCCCGGATCGAACCGGCCGCCGCCGCCGGAGCAGCTCTCGAACAGGATATCGGGGAAGCGCGAGGTCAGGCGCTCCAGCAGGTTGTACAGGCCGAGCATATAGCGGTGGGCGGTTTCTTTTTGCCGCTCAGGGCTGGCGTTGGCAGAGGCAATCTCCGTCATGTTGCGGTTCATATCCCATTTGACATAGGTTATGGGTGCGCTGGAGAAGACTGCGCTGAGTGTCTCGTACAGATAATCGCATACTTCCGGGCGGGAGAGATCCAGAATAAGCTGGTTGCGGGCTTCTGTACGGCGGCGTCCTTCGGCATGCAGACACCAGTCCGGATGCTTCCGGTACAGGTCGCTGTCCGGGGAGACCATCTCCGGCTCAACCCAGAGCCCAAACTGCAGACCTTCCTTGTTGACTCTGCCGGCAAGATCGGCAAGACCTTCAGGCAGCTTGCGGCGGTCTTCGAACCAGTCGCCCAGCGAGCTGTTGTCTTTGTCGCGCTTGCCGAACCAGCCGTCGTCAAGTACGAACAGTTCAATCCCGAGCGGGCCTGCTTCCTTGGCGATCGCAGCGATTTTGTCGGCGTCGAAATCGAAATAGGTCGCTTCCCAGTTATTGACGAGAATCGGACGGGCCTGGTCGCGGTGAACGCCGCGGCACAGCCGGGTCCGGTACAGCCGGTGATAGGTGCGTGACATACCGCCGAGTCCTTCGCTGGAATAGACGAGTACAGCCTCCGGGGTCTGGAACGATTGGCCCGGTTCCAGCAGCCAGGAGAAGTCGAACGGGTTAATCCCGATGCTTACCCGGGTTTGTCCAAACTGTTCAACCTCTGCAGTTGCGGCGAAGCTGCCGCTGTAGACCAGATTGAAGCCGAATACATCACCCTGGTCTTCATCCGCGCCCGGACGGAGCAGGGCAAGAAACGGATTGGTCTGGTGGCTGCTTGAGCCGCGACGGCTCTCCAGCGACAAGGCTGCGCCCGGGGTAAGCGGACGGCGCTGAACATGGCGTTCTCTCGCCCATGCACCGCTCAGGTGCAGGGTATCGTAGGAGGAATCTGCGAAATCAACGGATGCGCTAAGCGCCTGTTCCAGCCGCAGCGGTGCCTCACCGTTATGCTCAAAGCGGACAGAACGGGTAATTGCACTATGGCCGGCGAAGACGGTATACATCAGCTTAACGGTCAGACCCGCGTAATCATCCTTCAGTGTAAGCTCCAGTGTCTGGGCTTCCGCTTCATTCTCCGCATAGACCGAAGGCAGCCCTTCAAGGGCCGGCTTGCCCGCTGTGATTGTGTAGCCGGCATATTGGAGTTCAGAGATCCGCGTGCCGTCAGCCAGCTGAACCTGATAGGCAGGCCGGCGGAAATCGCTTGTTCCATACTGCGGATATTCCTGGGGCAGAGCATCCAGAGAGAGGGTGGGCTTCTGCAGCAGCGGGGTTGGGGAGAAGGATGCGCGCTCGCGCAGCTCAAGCGCCCCGGTCAGGCTGTTGTCATGGCGGAGCCGTGCACCCCAGTATACATGGGCAGGATAGCCGTCCACCAGTTGGATAATATAGCTGGTATCTTTGGACTGAAGGTGGAACAGGCCTAACGTTTCATCTGCGATAATGTTCATATTCATAACTCTCCTTGTCGGATGTGATGCGGTCCGGTGATCCGGTCCGTTATTGCAGCTGCAATATATAGTTTCTGTTTACATAGATTCAGACTGCCGTTTAGTCAGTTGTTCCGCCGCTGGTCTCCCTGACGATCAGCTTCGTGCCGATAATCGTATGCGATGGCACTTCGCGTCCTTCGAACCGCTCGGCGAGCAGCTGGACAGCCGCTTTGCCCATCTGCTCGGGATAGGCGCGCACCGTTGTCAGCGGAGGCTGGACGTAGGCGGCCATCTCGATATCATCGAAGCCGACAATGGCCATCTCTGCAGGCACCTGCACGCCGTGGTCGTGCAGGGCGCGGAGGGCGCCGACCGCCAGCGGGTCACTGGCCGCGAAGCAGGC
>NZ_JUEI01000164.1:0-2972 GCF_000802655.2 Paenibacillus sp. IHB B 3415
TTAGAAGTCAAGGCAAAGGAGATTGAGGAACCTCGTATTGAGGGGACGGGTGGAGCAAATCTAAAAAATATAGATGATTTTATAAATGGGTATAAGAAATTTGATGAAGTAATTGAAGATTATGCGAAAATATATAAAGTACAAGTTGATTCAAACAAACCTTGGTCTTGGGATGATACTATCCCTGGTGGAGATAGCTTGTCTTCTGCTCAAAAAAGGAAAATAAAGGAGTTGGCAGTTGCGAATGATCATATTCCAGAAATAAAGGTTATCAAAGTTGATGGGATGAGATATGGATTTGCAGATTTTGCTGGTGCAGGTGTAGTTGAAGAAACTGTTCAGCTACCAGAAGAATTATGGGAATTATCGGATAAAGAGCAGTTTAAGTGGTTAGATGAACAGATAGGTGGCACGAGGAAAGGAATGACGTGGCATCATACGGAATTCCCGGGTAAAATGGAACTTGTTCCATTTGGTATTCACAACATTACACCTGCAGAACAACTTTGGAGTAACTATAGAACTGAGCGGCAATATCTAATAGAAAACTTTGGTCCTGTAAGTGAATAAAAGCGAGGTGATGAAAATTGAAACCTTTAAGTTTATCGAGGGAAATAAGAGAAGGTAAGTTAAACGATCAAGAAATTATCAAATGTTTAGATATTCATCATAATAAGGTTTTAGTCAGTGCAATAAGTCAGATTATCAGCAGAAAGCTGTGTAATGAAGAAATCATCTCTAAGCTTACAGATATTAGTAAATTCAGAGATCCAAAGGTAAATAAACTCTTTGGTGTAGACACTATAGGGCATTACAGTATAGCAGCACTTTTTGTTATGGATACACTTGAATCGAAAAGCAAGTATGAGGAACTAATAGTTGATCTTGATAATTGGGATAAAGAAATTGTGGAGAGAATAGCAGAAGGAATAAGTTGATTGCCATCAATGACGGGGACGAGTGATTTATTATTCAAATTTCGTTAAATCAGACAGGTCGACTATGGTCAGATACCACCATAATTGACCTGTTATTTTGTTATCTAACAGAATTACAGGTCCAAATTCACCGCTAAATATAAAAATATCACAGTAGAAGTTATTCATAACAATGGAAGTAGGATAAAATAAAAGATTCTTGAGAGGATTAACACTTTATGGATGATTGGGAATATGTAGAGCTATTTGAAGCAGTGAATAGAAATTAAGGAATTGTTAAATGAATTTAACCCTAACCAACTACTTGGATTGATAATAGACGAAAATCTTGCTGATTTGATTACTGGAATTAAAAATGTACTAATTTCTCTTAAAGAATTGCCCGTTGATTATAATACTAAATTTGAAAAATAATAGACATCTAATCATTACCGAATAAGTAACCGGTCAATTGTGATCAGATACGTAATGGTTCTGATGGACCTTTTTTGTTTCAGGAATGAGGGGCACCGGAAACTTCAAAATGATCTTTCGGAGGTTTGAAAAATGGCTATTAGTTATGAAGAGTACATGGAATACATAAATGAAACTTACACTGAATTTAAAAATGAGGAGAAGCTGAGTAATAAGGAGGCTATTGCGCGAACATTTAATGAATATGATATGTCAATGAATAAAAGTGAAACGGACAAAGCGGTAATAAGTGTAACAATTGCAGAAATTTTAGTTTCTCATAGTAGGGTTTTGAATACTTTTAAAGAATACATGTTAAAAACGATATCAAATCTTAATCTCCAATTAATTGAACAAAATGATAAATTATCACATGATCAATATAAAGCCTTGCTTTTACGCAGGGAGCAGGTTCTTAATCAATTAGAAAAAATACCAATGGATTATTATCCTAGAGTATGCTGGTATTATGAAGAATTGACAGATGAGGTGAATAAGTTCTTTAATCAAATCAATACTGGCGACACAAACAAAGATGAAATCATCGCCAAAGTATTGAAACGGTTTGAACGGGACTCTAATAATACGTTAAGTGAAAAAATAATTATTTATACAACATTGGCTGAAAATTTGTTGAAACTTGGTTGCACAAATACAGCAGACGTTCAGATAATTAAAGAGGAATTACAATCATTCAATGTGAAAAATATTCAAAATGAACAACTGGTAGAGAGGGAGAAAGAAAATCTAGTATTAAGAATTGATAGAGTATTAGAACATTTCAGTCATATCGAACTGTAGTAAAATTTTTGCAAAAGTGCAATCTAAATTCCGGTGCGTTACAAAGAACAGCTAGATTATGGTCAGACACTCTAATCTAGCTGTTTTTGAGTTATCTTCATAAATTTACGATATTCCTGTTGAATCAGAGAAGAGGTTATTCATGAAAAACGGAAAATTTGCACTTTACTTAGGAAAAGAATATATGTCTGGTTTAAATAAAGAAGGAAAAGTAATATTGCGTTCCAGTGATTTGAAGGATGTGGATAAGGGATTTGAGTTGTGCGAACCGTTCCAATACAAGGATAGTAAAGAAGAAATTTTTTGTATCAAATATGTGGCTCAATCAGAGGTAGAAGCTTTTTACAGAATAAAAACAAAAGCAATATATAAAGGATGTACCTTTGAAGTGGCTGATGAAACTGATGACATGGTCTCTATAGTAACTATGATTGGAGATTATAGAGTTTGGCGTAGCTTTGGTATGGACTGTATGGATAAAGGCGTGTATCAAAAATGGATTGATAAAAATGAAGCAGTTATCATATTTGAAAAAGAGAAATTATATATTTAAAGGTCATTATCCCGTGGATAAATATTATTTAAATGGAAGAAAAAGCCGATATATAATAAGTGACTTTACTCGCTCTAGGCAAGTGACACTCATACATAATTAGTTTCTAGGCAGTGAATCTTATAGCGAAATCGTGCTGTCCTATGGTGATTTGAGCTTCTGAAATACAATATTAAACCAAGATCAGGAAGCAGGGGATCAGATTGTCTTCCGCCAAATTAATATTC
>NZ_JUEI01000165.1:0-2463 GCF_000802655.2 Paenibacillus sp. IHB B 3415
GTGCCCGTCGCACCCGTAACCCCGGTCGCTCCAGCTGTGCCTGTCGCACCAGTAACCCCAGTAGCGCCTGTCGCTCCGCCGCCAGAACCCGTCGCGCCAGTAGCACCTTGAGACCCGGTTGCACCTGTGGCTCCGGTAGCTCCGCTACCCGAACCTGTCGCTCCTGTAGCGCCTTGAGCCCCGGTGGCCCCGGTTGCTCCGGTTGCTCCGGTAATGCCGAAGACTTCGCCCAGCAGTTCTGCGGATACCAGACGATGGGCAGTTACCAATGCCCCCGTACTACTCTTACCCCAGAGCGAAATCTGGACCGGATCATTCACAGTTGCAGGTGTTAAGAATGTAAATTCAAAACCATCCAGATCCGCAAAATAGGTAGTGGTTATGGATTGATTCGGAGCAACATCGATCGCCTCGCTGACATAGAGATTTCTGACTCCGCCGCTCAAAAAGTACCCCTGAACCGATACTGTGGAGGCCGTGGTATCACTGCGGTTATCAATTCTGACTGTAACCTGGGTAGTTGGTCTCACACCGCCAACCATGTTATTTTCTATCGGTCCCGTGGATAAAAAACTCATCGTTTCAGCACTCCTTTTCCTAGTAGGAATGGGATGAATCTCTATACTTCGGAACTTAATTTCTCATGTGTAACAATGCGATGGACATTCACCAGCTGGCCGGTAGAAGACTTGCCCCATACTGAAATTCCAATCTCCTCCCCGGCTACTTCTCCGATCGTAAAAATAAATTCGAACGCATCCAAATCGGCAAAGTAATCCCTGGTTACCACTTCATTCGGAGCAATACTAATAACCTCACTTACATACAGTATTCTTGTCGCTCCCAGCAAGTAGCCCTGAATACTGACTGAAGAACCGGTCATGCCATCACGTTTCACCAGCTTTACCGTAACAGTCTGCGTAGGTCTTACTCCCGAAACGGCATTGTTCTCAATAGGTCCTGTTGATAAAATCGGCATCCCGTCTTATCCCTCCTTCCATATCTAGCATTTACGGCGTGAAACCCAGTTACTAGCGACGGTTGATCTTTAATCGCACAATATAATAATATTCGGGCGTCCTCCGGTCGGTGTGGACATAAGACAGGTTCCATTCACCAATATCTGCGGGGGCGCATATCTTTTAATTAAGGAGAGACCGCACTTGCTGCCGCTTTCCTGCAGAATGCCCAACGGAAGAAGGGAGTCCCATGCCCCCTCCTGGAAAAGGAAAGAGACCTGCCGCCAAAAAACCACCGGCCAGCTCCAAAACACAAACTCCAAAAGGGCTTGAGTTCGCGGTGGCTGCCCTTCTTTTGACCGGCAAGCTGAAAGTAGACTCCATCCAGATGTACACGGACGCATCCATGTTCGTCAGTCTGGTAGGCAAATATAAAACCTTAAGTGATCTGAGCAACGACAACGTCGATAAGCTGGTCAGCTTCCTTGATGACAACAGCAGTCTCACCCTGAACGAGATTATGACCGCTTTGAAAAAGAAAGCCGAAAACTCCTGACTATCTAATTAGAAAGTGAAAGTGAGGCGCGGGGATATGGACAGTTTTGACGGGGAGGGTTTTGCCGGTGGTCTGCTGCTGGTGATTGTAATTGCCCTGCTGATTTATGGTTCTACGGACATCAAGAATCTGACCGGTGCGCCTACTGCGGACTAGGCATTTCCTCTGTCAGAGATTCTGAAGAGGTCTGCTTGCCGAGCTGGCTTTGTAGTCCATTGCCAAGCGGCATCCATGTGATTACTTATGATACAAAAAGCTATTGGGGACAGCACCCTGTTTGGAGGCAGGGATCAAAACGCCTGGCAAGTTTAAGCAGCCCGTCACCGAAAATCCATCGGTGACGGGCTATTTAGCTTCACTGGAATCCGAATTTATCTGAATTCTACTCTGCCAAGCTTAGTTTATTTTTTGAATCAGGATAGAGGCGTTGGCATTGGCTTGTGTTCCGCCTGACAGCGTCTGCAGCGTAATTGCCGCTGAACTGGAATGATTGCGCATAGTCAGGGAATCTCCCGCTGCCGCTACAACAATCACCATTCCGGGATTGGCCTGAGTTCCGGCGCCGGAACCATATATGCCGCCCGCAACAGAAGTACCATTTTGAAAAAGTGAAAATTGATTGGGCTCAACTCCCGTTGCGTTGAACCAAACTGCATAATCTCCAGCAGTACCTATAGTAATCACAGAGCTTCCTGACGTGTGTGTAATTGCCCCAATTATAGGACCATTATTACTAAAAGTAACATCGGCCTCCAAAGGAACCGTTTGGGCAGCCAAATTATAAATATACGCATACTCGGAAAGACCAGCCGGACTGGTTCCTGTCGCACCTGTAACCCCAGTCGCTCCTGCTTCGCCCGTCGCACCTGTAACTCCAGTCGCGCCTGTGATGCCCGTCGCTCCCGTAACCCCAGTTGCTCCAGCTTCGCCTGTCGCACCTGTAACCCC
>NZ_JUEI01000166.1:0-3556 GCF_000802655.2 Paenibacillus sp. IHB B 3415
CTGTTTGAAGGTCTCCGGGGCCAGATCCTCCTGGATGCCGATGACAAGTCAAAGATTATTCGTTATAAATACATATGTGCATAAAAGAAACCCCTACAGTAGTAAGGGTTTTAGGGTGTGCATAAAAAGAAGTGCGCATTAATTATAGTGTCTGATACCTCCCCCACTAAACTTTCTATAATTTAATCTAATTAATATTCGGCCCTAACAGAGTCAATACAATACCTCGACGAGTTAAGACAACCTTATTGTAAGCAATATACTACGGTAATTAAGAATTGAGCTTCAATGCTCTTTCAGTTTGAATTAATTCAATGAGTTATTTTGTTACTTTCTCCAGAGTTCAATTTTTTCAAAGAACTCCATGATTTCGGTTTGAAGTTTCATAGAATGTTCTATACTTGAGAAGTTTTACATACAAGGCAAAACTTTTAGAATAAATAATCACCTGTTTTTAGAAATAAATCAAGATCAGCGGCTGTATATTTAGGCTCATTACCAACTTCGTTAATATTAAAGTAGTATATTTTTTTCATATTTTCGGGATACATTGGAACTAATTCATTCATTACTTTTAACGTTACGAAACATGCTACTGGATCAGCATCTAAAATATTTCCAGTTAGTATGCTAGCCCTAGCTCTACATCCAGTATTACAAATCAAAATATATTTACAAGATGCGCAGTACTCAATTTTACTTAAGGGGATTTCATTTTCAGTCACATGATTCTTTCCTTCAATTGCCTGCTCAACTGTTTTATTATTGAAATCCATTATTTGATTATGAAAAAATTGACAAAAAGTCGATACTCCATTGCTACGTATTGAAAGTTGATGTGCGATATAATGACAAGGTGATTTTTGAATTCTTTGAAAAATCACCTTCCCGAGATCCATTTTTGAGTAATCTATCACCACATCTTGAAGTTCAGATTTGAATATATTATTTATTTCCATATTTAATACTTCTTTATATCCATTACTTATAAAATTGGTTATTATTCTTTTTGACATTTCAAAAAACCTAATATAATAATCATTAAAATCCATTTGCTTTTTGTTACTTATTACACCCCCTTTATATCCAATATCAAATATGCGCCATCTATGCGCTCCAACTTGAAGAACTTTTTGATAAACATCATATAAGATTTCTACATTGTGAGGCGAACAAACCGTATGAATACATACATTCACATCATCTCTTTGGACCAGTCTTTCTGCTAAATCCCATAGATGTATGTAAGAACTGCCTTTTCTATAAGTGGCATGTTCTTCAAATCCGTCAATACTTAGTCTGATTCTTTTCAAGCCTGCTCTTATTAATTTATCTGCAAGTTCATCTGTGAGTAACAGCCCGTTAGTCACCATATCAGTTTTGATTCCTAGATCCGAAAAAGAACTAATAATTTTAATTACATCTTTATTTAATAAAGGTTCCCCACCTGTAATTAAAATCTTACGAATCGGAAACTTACTTTTGAGATCACGGACGAGAGATATTATCTTTTCACTACTCATATCATCTTGTCTATTTAAATAGTCTCGATTGTGACAATAAACACAATTGATATTACACCGCGAAGTTATTTCCAATCTTATTGAGGAATATTTTTTTTCATCCACTTTAATACCACCTTCAATAATGATGATGTTAATTACCCGCTATAATATGTCTCATGGCTTTTTCATTTTTTTCATTTTCATTAAAGTTTTCATCTTCGTTCTCTTCGATTGTAATTTTTTTTATGTTGTTTTCTTTAATGATAATTTCTTTTTTTTTCGTACCATTATCATTTAATTCCTTTATGATAGTTTCTTTTTCAATCGACTCATTTTCAGTAATTTTTTTGATTGAAGAATCTTTTTTTGTATTTGACATTAAATTAGCCTCCAGAATTTTTATCCACATCATTTACAATTAAAGTAATTTTTATACATTTTTCGCGATCTCAACTTAGTTTTTTAATGATGAGTACACTACGTTCATTTCTTCTATTATGTGCACGTTTTATTTCAACAGCGAATCTTTCAATCGAAACACATAAACAGATTTATGACTCAGAAGCATATTAAAGATTGTTTTGTTGAAAATTTGATGTGCCCAATGAAACTTTCTTTCATTGCTGTTCCAGCTTGTCGAAGCTTTAATATAAATATAAGCCCATCCCCCGATGTTTCAGGAGATGGGCTTAATTGTAGGCCAAATCTTAAAGTGTATTATTCGATACAAAATTGTATGTTTCGATACAGTAGTATAACTAAGAAATGTATGATTTAATACCATTTTGTATGATTCGATACAACTGCTTGCTCAATAGTTAAAGGCAGTTGAAATAAAGTCATCACCTATGGCACTCTTTGAGAAGTAGTTAACCCGTTTCCCATTTAATTCAGCATACTCAATTTCTTTCTTGGTACTGCTGCCAATGTATCCATCCACATCGATAACATATATAATAGTTAAAGGCAGTTGAAATAAAGTCATCACCTATGGCACTCTTTGAGAAGTAGTTAACCCGTTTCCCATTTAATTCAGCATACTCAATTTCTTTCTTGGTACTGCTGCCAATGTATCCATCCACATCGATAACATATATTTCATCAGACATATCAATCTTTCTGAAGTGTATTTTTGAAAATAAATCGGCTTGCTCTGAAGTAATACTGAAACCTTCACTTTGTTCAAAGAACGCTAGGCTCAGGACAACATGGCCTTGGATTGTAAGACAGGCATTGGCTTGTTCAAATTGCTTTTTAAATTTTGTAGAGCCACATAGAATTATTACTTTCACAATCCGCCTAAAAATTATAGGATTATTATGAATTACAATTATAAAGTTGATCTCAAGCACGAGTTATCAATTGATAATTAGTAGGATGCCATTTACTTAACAATTTCCCCTTCATAATAGAATAGGCTTTAATCTATAAATGAGCAAATTCACTACCAGTAAATTGTAAAACACAAAAGAATAGACACAAAGTGCTTACCTTGTGTAATAAGGAAATGATAACGTATTGTAGCTTTCGTATGTCAGGAAAAATAAAAAATAACTGCTGCTGTCTATTCCAATTAACGCTCCTATATCACCAATAGTATTTCCTGACTCACCCTTTGTTCCTCCTTTAACTGTGTGCTCAGATTTCCTATATTTAGAATTACTTTAACATAACAAAAATAGGATAGGAGGGAATTACGTTATCAAGAAGACCCCCTTAGGTTAACAAACGGACTCCAAGCACCTGTCGCTTACCTAAACATGTCTGTACTAATTCAGCTTGTATCTCACTGCTATACCCTCTCTACGCACTCTAAGCTGAATCTCCCCCTGGTGGTCCGTCCGATAGACCACCGTATCCGCAGCCGCCAGCCTGTCTAGTACATCGCCGTTCGGATGGCCGTACAGGTTGTTCACCCCTGCTGAGATTACCGCCGCTGCCGGATGCCAGAAGGAGAGCCAGTCCGCACTGGTGGCGGTTTTGCTGCCGTGGTGGGCGACCTTGAGGATGTCGATGGGCTTACCTGCCTGTATTCCGGCCTGCTGTGCGGA
>NZ_JUEI01000167.1:0-2214 GCF_000802655.2 Paenibacillus sp. IHB B 3415
CCACCCAAAAAAATGCGACCGAAAAGACAATTCCATTTGGCTTTGAACAAACTACCAAAACAAGTTCAAAACCTCCAAATGTAACTAGAAATTCTGGTACAAATCACAAAAATAACTTGCGAATTTTAAAGACGGGCAATATCTTTTAAATATTAAAGACACAAAAAAACAAAAAGAAACAACGCAAATAGAAAACCAGCAACTTAGTCCACTTCCTCAATCTTGGGACCGGCACCACTTCCACCAGCAGGAGGACCATCCTCATCCATACCAGCACCACCCATATCACCGCCACCTGCACCCTGGTACATCTTTGCAATGATCGGGTTGCAGATGCTCTCCAATTCCTTCATCTTGTCCTCAAACTCGTCAGCCTCAGCAAGCTGGTTGCTGTCCAACCATTGGATCGCCTGCTCAATTGCATCCTCAATCTTCTTCTTATCAGCAGCAGGGAGCTTCTCACCAATCTTCTCATCCTTGACTGTATTTCTCATGTTGTACGCATAGTTCTCCAAGGTATTCTTTGCCTCGACCTTCTTCTTGTGCTCTTCATCCTCCGACTTGTACTTCTCTGCTTCCTGAACCATCTTCTCAATTTCCTCCTTAGACAGCCTTCCCTTATCATTGGTGATGGTGATCTTGTTCTTCTGTCCGGTGGTCTTGTCCTCAGCAGAGACATTAAGGATACCATTGGCATCAATGTCAAAGCACACTGTAATCTGAGGAACACCCCTAGGAGCTGGGGGAATTCCAGAGAGCTCAAATTTGCCAAGCAAGTTGTTGTCCCTGGTCCTCGTTCTCTCACCTTCATAGACCTGAATTAGCACACCGGGTTGGTTGTCAGAGTAGGTAGAGAAGACCTGCTCTTTCTTTGTGGGGATGGTAGTGTTCCTGGGGATCAACACAGTCATAACACCACCAGCGGTTTCCAAACCAAGGGAAAGTGGGGTAACATCCAACAACAGGAGGTCCTGAACCTTCTCATTACCCTCACCGCTCAAGATAGCAGCTTGGACAGAAGCACCGTAAGCAACAGCCTCGTCAGGGTTGATGCTCTTGCAGAGCTCCTTCCCGTTGAAGAAGTCCTGCAATAGCTGCTGGACCTTGGGAATCCTGGTAGATCCACCAACAAGAACAACATCGTGAACAGTGCTCTTGTCCATCTTAGCATCTCTCAAACACTTCTCAACTGGTTCCATACACTTTCTGAAGAGATCCATGTTGAGCTCCTCAAATCTGGCACGGGTAATGGGGGAGTAAAAGTCAACACCCTCATAAAGGGAATCGATTTCAATGGTGGTCTGGGCGGTGGATGAGAGAGTCCTCTTCGCTCTTTCACAGGCAGTTCTCAATCTCCTGAGAGCTCTGGGGTTACCACTGATATCCTTCTTGTTCTTCCTCTTGAACTCCTGGACAAAGTGGTTAACCATTCTATTGTCAAAATCTTCACCTCCCAGATGGGTATCTCCAGCAGTGGCCTTCACCTCAAAGATACCTTCTTCAATGGTAAGAAGGGACACATCAAAAGTACCACCACCAAGATCAAAGATCAAGACATTCTTTTCCCCGACACTGGTTGCCTTCTTGTCAAGACCATAAGCAATGGCAGCAGCAGTAGGTTCATTGATGATACGCATCACGTTGAGACCGGCAATCACACCAGCATCCTTAGTCGCCTGACGTTGAGAATCGTTGAAGTAAGCAGGGACAGTGACCACAGCATTCTTCACAGTGGAACCAAGGTACGCCTCAGCAATTTCACGCATTTTAATTAGAACCATGGAGGAGATCTCCTCAGCTGCAAAGAGCTTCTCCTCACCCTTGTAGTTGACACCAATCATGGGTTTGTCACCAGGGCCAGCAATGACCTTGAAAGGCCACAACTTCATGTCACTCTGTACCGAGGCATCAGTGAACCGCCTACCAATCAACCTCTTTGCATCGAAGACGGTGTTGGTGGGGTTCATGGCGACCTGGTTCTTAGCGGCATCGCCGATCAAACGCTCTGTATCGGTGAAGGCTACATAGGACGGCGTCGTTCTGTTGCCTTGGTCGTTGGCGATGATTTCAACACGATCGTGTTGCCAAACTCCGACGCAGGAGTAGGTGGTGCCAAGATCGATTCCGATCGCTGGTCCCTCTCCCTTTCCTGACATCGCTTCAGAGAGAGAGAGAGAGAGAGAGAGAAATGTGAGAGAGAGAAATGGATGGAGT
>NZ_JUEI01000168.1:0-2078 GCF_000802655.2 Paenibacillus sp. IHB B 3415
GAAGGCGGAAGCCGCAGCCGTAAGGACGCGGCAGGCGGTGGCGGCAAGCGCAGTGCGTACAGCGCGGCTGCGGCTCCGCGGGGAGGCGACTCCGCCGGCAAGAGCGCGGCGAAGCCAAGACCGGGCGGCGGCTACGGCGCCTTCGCCAGCGGCGGCGACAGCAGCCCGGCCCCGGGTTATGCGGCTGGAGCGAATGCCGCAGGCGGACGCGGCGGCAATAAGGGCGGCGGCGCCAGAAGCGGCGGCCCGAGCAGCGGCTACAGCACCAATGTATCCAGAGGCGCGGATGCCGGCGGATTCAGCTATGGTGCTTCGAAGGGCGCCGGCTCTGGTGCCGGGTACAACCCGGGCGGCGCGAAGTCGAGCCCGAAATTCCGGGCGCATGTAGCCCGCAGCAATGAAGGCGGCGGCTCAGGCGCGCCCGCTTCCAAAGGCGGCAGCTCACGCGGCGGTTATAGTGCCGGCGGCGGCTCCAAGGGCGGCAAAGGCGGCTTCAGCTCGGGCGGACGCAGCAGCGGCGGAACCTCATCGCGGGGCGGACGCAGTGGCGGCTCCGGCGGCGGTTCACGCGGCGGACGCGGCTCATCCAGATAAAGGCGCTTTACATTCATAAGTGAAACTTGTTACCATAGGGCGGTTAGCGTATCGGCTAATTGTTCTATGGTAATATTTGTTTTAGGGGCTGCTGCACATTTATCAGTCCGGACTGAAACATTTCGGCCCTTCAGCTTGTCTAATAATGTAACTAAGCTTTTAGAAAGAATATAGAATTTTTAGGAGGAACGAAACCGCATATGTCCAGAACCACCAAGATTGTCATCTTGTTCATCGTTGTCATTGCCGTCGGCTGGGGAATCGGGAAGTATACTAGCCCGTCCGCTTCCCGGGAAGACGGAACGAATATAAATACAGGTACCGATCTCGGGGCCGGGCCGGGTACGGCGCCGGAGACTTCAGCACTGCCAAGCGCAGCTCCGGACTTCCAGGAGCAGGGCTCCGGCAACAATACGGGGACTGAGCCTACACCGGCTGTAACAGAAGCGCCTGCGGATTCAACGAGCGGGGAGAATAATGCGGCCGGGACTCCGGAACCAACGGACAAGCCTGCCCCTACAGATAAGCCGGCAGCTACGGATTCGGGCAGCAATGGTGATGCAGAGATGGTTGCCGCCGAACCGGAGAGTATCGCGGTTATGGTTAATAAGCAGTACAGACTGCCTGATAAATATAAGCCGGCCGATCTGGTCTATCCTGATGTGCCTTTTATATTCTCGGAGAAGATCGAGAAGCGGATGCTGCGGCGTGAAGCTGCCACGGCGCTGGAGGAGATGTTTGCCGGAGCGAAGAAGGACGGTATTTATCTGGCAGGCGTATCCGGCTACCGTTCGGAAGCGACCCAGAGAAGGCTGTTCAATAACTATGTAGCCCGGGACGGCGAAGAGAAAGCCCGCACCTACAGTGCGTTGCCCGGACACAGCGAGCATCAGACGGGTCTGGCGATTGACCTGTCCGGCAGTGACGGCAAATGTGCGGCGGAAAGCTGCTTTGCCGGTACGAAGGAAGCAGAATGGCTTGCGGATCATGCCGCTGAGTACGGATATATTATCCGGTTCCTCGAAGGCAAGCAGGCGATCACCGGATATATTTATGAGCCTTGGCATGTCCGTTATGTAGGCAAGGAGATTGCCGCGTCCGTATCGGAGAGAGGGATTACCCTCGAAGAATATTATGATGCCGTTCCGGTGTCGAATTAATGTGAAATCGATGACAGCCGGCCCCGTGGTTCACGGGGTCTTTTTGTGGTTTTATTCTATATCTACCCTTCAGTCTGTGAATAGTTGGACCTCCGGGCGTCTGCTGTTGCCGTAGTTGCCACATTTACGTAATGGCCGTATTTGCTGTGGTTGCCGTAGTTGTCGTTGGAATTCCTCGATTCATCAGCTATCTGGTGCAGAAACAGAGTAACTTTATACAAAATCCTGCCCAAAATACAACATTTCCTTCATCCTTTCGGCACAAATCCAAAAATGTTGTATAAACTTCCATGACGCCTCGGCGTCACCTCCTAGAATGAAAAT
>NZ_JUEI01000169.1:0-2004 GCF_000802655.2 Paenibacillus sp. IHB B 3415
TTGGCATTTGAGGGAGATTGAGACATTACACATGAGTATGTTGGAATGAAGCTAGTAAGCTCCGTCAGCCAGCGGCAACGGCGGTTTGTGAAAGCTGCCGAACTGCTGCAGCGCGGCAAGCGGGAGATAACGCTTGCCGCCGGGACCGGCAGCGGCGTATATAACTGCCGGTTCAGCACCCGCCTTACTTCCGGGGGCCGGAAGCCAGCTCTGGCAGCCTGTAATCATGAACGGAGCACCCAAGGCATCGTTGCGTCCTGTCGACTGGAAGGCAAGGCTGCCGCGGCTTGTCAGCAGAGTCTTTAAGCTGACTTCGCTGATAGTCTTCAGCTCAGGAGCAGTAAGCCACAGTAAATCTGCATACGGGTCATCCTGCCCGCCGCTGAGCAGAGCGGGCAGAGGAGTGCGGACTTGTTGTCCAGACCCGGTGTAGACCACAAGGGCTTTGGCATCAAGCTGACTGTCCAGAATTCGGTTTGCCTGGCTAAGGCTCCAAGGCAGTACCTGCAGTACTGAGGCATTGAGATACAGCGTCTTGTCTGCAAGCGTGAGCTTCCAGACCGGCAGCAGCGGAGCGTACAGCGCCGATAGTTCTATTTTACCGGAATAAGAGGAGGTAATCAGTCCTTCCTGCACCAGATACTGGCGCAGATCATTCATACTATAAGGGAGACCATAGGTGCCGGCTCCATATTCACTCAGCAGATATTTGCCTCCGTCCGCAGCAGAAATAATGAGGTATCCGATCCGCTGCTCCCCGTTCATCACATTGACCAGCCAGCTGCGTGTGCCCGGACCCAGAGGATAGACCTCAGTTCCGGCATTCTTCCATTCCTTAAACGGAGCATCCGCCGACAATTGGCTAATCGTGAGGCGGGTGAACTCCTGCAAGGTTTCAGATGCGGGCGCCTGTGTCATAACAAGTCCGGGCAGCATCTCCTGCAGGACGGCTTGTGTGACAGTGGCCCGGCTGCCTATTGACGCGAGCGCCGGAGGCGGGGAGGCGCTGGCGGCGAACAGAGTCAACCCGAGAGTCAGACAGAGGAGCAGGCGGGTACGCCGCCCGAGCGGCCCCTTCTGCTTCGCTTTGATTTTCATGTTATCGTTCACCTTTCCTGTTCCAAAGGTTTATCGCAAGAATTACCGGGTCCGGTAAGCCTGAGCCCGGCAGGTTCTGCTTCATACTTTTAATTGTAGGGGACAAGCCCTGAAAAGGCTGTTGCTTACTGTCGCGGCAGCCTGCGGGAATTCCGCTGTTTTTTTGTTTGCTTTTAGCGAGCCGGGTCGCATTCTATGTGCTGCGCAGGTGAAACAGCCCGTACGTTACGGCAGAAACTGCAATCTGCGGCTCATACTGCCAGGTGGTCTCTTTGCGGCGGCGGTTGTATTGCTCCTCTATACCGAGGCGTTTCTCCTCATCCTGCTCCTTCAGCAGCTCCTCGTAATAGATATCCACGATGCTCAGCTCCAGCCGCAGGCGTTCGCGGGCTTCCTCGGCCCAGGTATAATCCAGCAGAGCCAGCTTCGAGGTCAGATATCCCTCCAGCCTGTCGGCTCCAGCGCTAACGGACAGCTCAGAAGGCTGGATGTGGATATTCTCAGGCAGCCTTGGCGTAAGCTCCCGCGAAGCCAGCCGGGCTTCGAAGTCCGGAACAATCAGCCCGGAGGTCAGTGACACCGCAATGAAATGCATCTCTTCACGCTTAAGGTCACAGGTCATCTCCACCTTGTAGCAGACGGCAAGCCAAGGCTCGTAGGCGGCCGAGAACAGCGTGGTCCGCTGCCGGAGTCCCGGGTCCTCGAACAGCTGCAGGCATTTGCCCTCTTCCTGTGCCGCTGACCAGATCTGCCGCAGGCGCTTGCTGCCGTAGATCACATCCTCGCGGCGGATCATGCCTGGCCCGATGCGCGGTAGCTGCGGGACGATACCGAAGTACCGGGCGAGAATGCTGTCCTCCGGATCAGCGGAGACCCCGGGCGGCACCACGCCTCCGGGTGCAGCAG
>NZ_JUEI01000170.1:0-1940 GCF_000802655.2 Paenibacillus sp. IHB B 3415
GTCATGACGCCGTCGCGCCCATTATACCGGAACGGCTGCTCCGCCCGACCTTGATGATCCAGCGCTTTGCCGTAATTTCCATATGTATAGGCGATTAAAAGCCAAAGATGAAATGTAGAAAAAACCTTGAAAGGCATAAAGCCAATCAAGGTCAGAATAACTCCCAATTAAA
Source organism: Paenibacillus sp. IHB B 3415 (assembly GCF_000802655.2). Classification (NCBI taxonomy): domain Bacteria; kingdom Bacillati; phylum Bacillota; class Bacilli; order Caryophanales; family Paenibacillaceae; genus Paenibacillus; species Paenibacillus sp. IHB B 3415. The sequence continues at coordinate 173 of NZ_JUEI01000170.1, forward strand.
TCATTATGGATAAAGGTTAAAACGAACTCCTTTAACCACAATGGTAGTGTCGTTTGTTACCTTCATTTGTCTTAAAACCTTTTTTACTTGCTCTACAGCCTCGTCATCAGATTCATCATATATTTCAATATCTAAGTTGGAACCATTAGTCCCTGAACCAGAACCCGTTACTTCACCTCTAGTTTCTAAAATTTCTTCAATAGCTTCTTCAATCTCATCCCTAGAATAAGATTGCTTCGACTTAAAATATACAAAAACGTCCATTCTTCATCACTCCATTTCACTTTTATCTTGTAAACAGTTCCTCGAAAAATGCTTCTAGCTTATTCATAGATTTTGCTAAGCGGTCTTTCGGGTAATAACTTAATGCCTGCTCTATATTTGTAAGTTTAGCCCCTTGTTCTATAAAGCCTTGGATGAAAAATTCTTCAGCTCCTTGACTTGCTAATTTGCTCTTTTGTACATCGATAATTTCTGGTATTAATTCCAGCATGAAAGTGGTCGTGGCCTTTTGCAATACGTTGTTTCATTACATCATTTGGCGTCCCTTTCCCACTTGCCCTACCAACATATTCTATTTCATCACCCAAATTCTTAAAAGCATAAGTTATATAACTTCTACCATTGAGGGCAAAAGGGATATCTAAGTTGAGTCCTTTTCCTGGAATTACATTAAATTCGTCAAAGAGAGTTTTACTTTTCCCCAACAACTTCCAAAGCCCCTTGCCCGCCAGCACAGCCCCTTCGGTCCCGTACTCCCCTGCTTACTTCATAACAGTGAAGAAGGGATATTCGTTAAATCTAAATTTATTGGGTACTGCGAAGTCCCTCACAGAAAAACAAACCTTGATTGACTACCATGCCAATCAAGATTTATTTTCATTTACTTATTTTTATAACTATATCTATATCTATTCGTATTCAATAAGAATTTCAAAATCACCATTGAGACAAAAAGCACCTGAAATGCTCCCATAAATACACGTTTTCAATTAAAGTTCACCAATGTCTTACCTACTAACTCCTCTGCCTGATAATCCCCTGGCTCAAGCTGAATAGTCATCGAATCAGTCAGGCTAATGTACTCCTGCTTGTTTACTAACGCCACTCCTTTAACAATATAAGATTTAAATTTATCATTCACATCATACAACGTTTTACCTTTGAGGTTTCCATATGGCTTTCCTTCAATTGCAATAATATTAGCCACCTTAATATAAAACGCTCCTGTTACCTCGATAGAAAACATATTTTACACCTCAATCTTCTAGCGAACTTAGTTCTTGTCTCATTTTTCTTAATCTTTCAATTGTAGCTCTGGTCTCAACATTTGGAATTCCATAAACATTTCTAAACTTAATTAATTTTGCAGCAGCCTCAATTTCTACTGTTAGCACCGTTCTCGGTAATTGGTCAGGTATTTTTCCTGCCCTGTATTGCGCCGTATGAATAAATTCCTCAAATACTGCTGATGTTGTGGGATTCCGTCTTAATTGTATAGTCTTTTCATTCCAAGTAACTGCTTCTGCACCACGATAATCTAAATATCTTATCGCTTCTTCAGATTGGTCAATAATACCTCCCTGTTTCTCGAAAGCCCTCTTCATTTTAGCAAATTTAGCAGGATCAATAGAACCAGAAAATTGACTAACATTCCTTGCTAGACCTTTCTCTATCCCCCCAGCCCCAAACCCCAACAACTTCCCAATCCCCTTGCTCGCCAGCACTGCCCCTTCAGTCCCATACTTACCCACATACTTCATGCCGG
>NZ_JUEI01000171.1:0-2212 GCF_000802655.2 Paenibacillus sp. IHB B 3415
CCCGTCCCCTCAATACGAGGTTCCTCAATCTCCTTTGCCTTGACTTCTAATTCTTCTATAGCTTTAACTGTCTCTGGTACTCTTCCAAATTTGATATCCGGCAGCTTCCCGCGCACAAACCTCATCGCACTTCCCAAAACTTTGCTGCCCGCCTTTATCGCGGTATCTCCTACACCTGCAATGCCTGCATTGATTCCCACTGCCTTTACAGAAGGCTAATCAAAATCAGGTCCATCATGGTATTGACCATAATGGACCTGTTCAATGCCTCATCGCACTTCCCAAAACTTTGCTGCCCGCCTTTATCGCGGTATCTCCTACACCTGCAATGCCTGCATTGATTCCCACTGCCTTTACAGAAGGCTAATCAAAATCAGGTCCATCATGGTATTGACCATAATGGACCTGTTCAATGGATGTATAACTAATTTGTTTCCCTATCTACTCTCTCTAAATTAGCTTCGCTAATATCTTGCTTTGTAATATTTAGCTCACGCCAATAACTTAGAGGATATGCCGACGTACCAATCAGCAGTTCACCTTGTCGAAGGTTAAAACTCCCACCCCGTTCCAACAACTTTATCATTGGCTCATATAAATCCGCATATTCGTTTGCTTTATCAACCCTTTCATCTACTAATGAACAAATCTCCAAATAGTAGTAACATATCGCTTTTATATATAAATTATTAATATCCTTGAGCATTGGACAAACTTTCATTATATCTACGTGTTGACTATTTCCAAGAACGCTAGCAATACGAAATATAGGATACTTATCAATATTAAGAGATAAAGTATTTAATACTGCGTTAACCCTTCTAAAGTATTCACTTATCAATATGTGATGCGATTCACAGAACTTATTTCCTCCATCTTCAAAATTGATTAATGATATACGGTTTACAGCATCATTGAGTAATGCCCCCATACAATCCTACCTCACTTATTTAAATAAATTTTTAAAATAGTATTCTTCATATCCAGGAAAAGTCCAGTTTGGTTGGGAGGGTGCATTCTCATGAGCACCAGGCGGATAACCATCAAATCTTCCTTTTTCTATATTCCATGATTCAAGCGTACGATACTTTTGACCTTCTGCCATGAATTGCCGCTCTGTAAGTTCGTGTGCAGCTAATTGCTTGAACCATGCTTTTTGTTCAATAGATAACTCCCCATTTTGAGCTGTTTTCCATGCGTAGGCAATCTCATCATCAGCAGCGAACCTTTCAAGTTTAAATTCAATTCCTCCTGGTTGAGGGAGTTGATGCTTGCCAAAAAATAAGTGCTTTTTCATAGTTTTTATTTCATTAACACTGAGTCCAGTATTTCTTGCCAACTCCTCAATGTCTCTCATATTTACATTTCTTATTGCAGCATATTCAGCTTCTGCTGCACCATCATAATCCTTCATTCCTGAACCAGTAAATCTCTTACTTTCACCAGTCCCCCCAACCCCTTTAATCACGGGATTGAATTCATCCAGTAATGGCTTCGTTCCGCTTACAGTGTCTACATCCCCCAACGCTTTTATCTTACCAAATCCGCTTCCATTAATTCCACCGGGAGACTCTATTTGACAATTCTTATTCGATCCAATCTTCGGATTAAGGGTCCCCACCCCCAAGACTTCACTGATCCGGTCTGCACTCGCTGCTCCGCGCAGGGTCGATTCGAACTCGCTTACCAAATCACTGAGTATAAACTGCTGCTCCACTTGCATACCGTAGAACTGGGCTTCCAGCACTTGCTGCCGTTGCGTCTTGGGCCCCTGCTTCTCTCCTGTGAACAGTTCAATGAGCGGATCCACCAAATATTTGTCAATAAAATCCTTCTTCGCCGGCCGGCTCTCCCAATCCGTCAGATCTGTACCGCCCTTGTCTACCTGGGCATCATTGTTGATATCCCTGACCATCGCCTGATTCACGATTTCCCGCCAAGCCTCCGCGTTTGGATTCGTTAAAAGGAGGCTGCGGCCTCCTTGATGAAGGGCATCCAGTTGGTCCTTTGCCCACTGGCCTTTATTCCCCGGCTCCATGGCCATCCGCAGCAGCAGCAGATAGGATTCATTTTGTGCCAGCGGTACACTCTCCGTCTTGATCGACGGATCAGATTCGCAGGCCTGCAATGCGGGCTGCTTGTAGTACACACTCAGATCCTTCCCTGCTTCATAGTGGACCTCATCTACGCCCAGTGAAGCCAGCTTCTGACG
>NZ_JUEI01000172.1:0-1809 GCF_000802655.2 Paenibacillus sp. IHB B 3415
AAGACATCCGTGCAGCAGCAATATATTGATGCGATGGATGAAATGGGTGGCAACGGCGGTAGGATTGACGGGCCGGGTGAAGTACCTGAAAAGACTTTTGCTGATAATCCTTTTGATGATACAGGGAAACTAATACCTAATGCGAAGTATAAGGCCGGTGAGCACCAATATAATTATGAAACAGATCAGTTGGGTAGAATTGAAAAGTTTAGTACGGATGAGCTAAAATTAACGGCAAGAGATGAAAGATTACCGCATGATGCAAATACACCGGGCAAAGTAACTGGAGACCATGCAGGTCATTTGGCAGGAGACAGATTTGGAGGGTCACCAGAGATTGATAACCTTGTATCTCAGTCAAGTAATGTGAATTTGAGTAAGTATAAAAAAATTGAAAATCAGTGGGCGGCAGCAATAAAGGAAGGAAAGCAAGTAAAAGTAAATGTTGAAGTGAAATATGAGGGAGATGACTTACGACCATCTAAATTTATTATAGATTACGAGATAGATGGAGAATTTTTTTCTAAGGATTTATTGAATTGAAAGGATGATCAATCAATGAATAAGGTATTTGAAGATTTTTTTAGTGAATTGCAAGCGGATATGGTCTCTATATGTTTGGAGTATGTTAGTAATAATGCTGATACAATATTTATCTATTGCTCATTTGAGGAAAAGGTCATTTCCAGTGATTTTTTCTTCTTGATTAATGGGAAAGTTGTTAGAAAAAACAAATTAAATGATGCTTTGGAAAAAGATGAAAATGAATTTCAATATAATACATCTGTAGACCGGCAAAGAGGAGTAATGAGAATAATAAATGGAGACATCGAAAAAATATATAAATTATGCAATGAGTACAACAGAGAAATGCCAACTGAAATTAAACTAGTTTACAAAGTAGATAAGAATAGTCTTAATGCTGAATATAAATATGATTTGATACATACTAATGATCCTGTTAAAACTGCAGATGACATTTCTATGGAATGGTTTGAACAAATTAAAATGGGACTAACTAATAATAAAGTCTGAACCCAATGATTTTGTTTCTTTTTTGGAAGTGATTAACGTTGGAACTGCCTAATTGCAAATGAAACAGAAATTATGTTCGTTCAATTAGGAGGAAATATGACCTAAGTCAATTACTTGAAGTATTCTTTTATGATGAAGAAAGTATCGCTATTCTATTACACAGGACAGGTCAATTATGGTCAGATGCCCCCATGATTGACCTGTTTTTGTTGTTTTCGTTTCTCATTGGGGTTCGGCAGTACCAGTTTAGAAAAAAGATAATATTCATTCTTAATGGTTTTATTAAGACCGAGGACAACAGATTTGTTAATCAAGAAATCCGGTATAAATCAAAATTGGAAGAAGGTCTTAGAGAAGATAATACTGCATTACTTGCCTTTAGTTACCTGAGTCTTTTCAATGAAATTGAAGTAGAAAACTATTTCCTTTATTATTTAATGAACATTGAACTGGGGAATGACCCGTTAACTGAAATAGTAAGTGAATATTTTGAATAAATAACAAATTATTTTCTTAGTATCAAGCTAAAGTGTTAAACATAATAGGTCGATAATGGTCGGATCTTACCATAGTTGACCTATTTTTAGTTCTCGGAATACAAAGATGAAATCCGTAACAACGGATATCCCTTTGCGCAAAAGAGGCGCCGCTGGACCTGCCGGTGGCACTCCGATAACGGCTAGCAACAAAGAAAATGAGACGACCTTTAACTATTATATGGAGTGGATTTCTGATCCCAAAGTAACCAATCAGGTGCTGGCCTATGAAATGTGG
>NZ_JUEI01000173.1:0-1657 GCF_000802655.2 Paenibacillus sp. IHB B 3415
GAGACAATTTCATAATTCCAAACCCTTGCTGGGAGCGGTTTTTTTGAGCATAGAAAAAGGAGTACCTCCCCAAATTCTCGAAGATATAGGTGACGAAACCAACACCCGAGAATGAAAAGAGGTAATCCCTATCTATTCTATTCGACAAGAAGAGCTGTTTTCCTTTGAGGAATTGCTCCTGATGCACCCAGAAGATAAATATAGTCAAATCTTTGAACACTTAAATCTGGCACCGGTCTTGTTGGCACTGGGGAAAAAGAACCATCGCGGACGGCCGGAAAAACTAAACGTACCTGCCATGATCTACTCGCTGCTTATCGCAAAAATGGAGAACATTGAGTTTGTCTCTGCATTGACCCGCCGACTGACCCATAGCAACGAATTTCGAGTACAGTGCCGGTTTAGTGGCTCCGACAATATTCCAAGCCAAGCCTCGTATTCCCGTTTGATTCATGCGCTGGAGCAAACGGGGATGCTTGAAAAACTTCAGGATACCTTGGTGACGTCTGCCCTAGAAGAAGGCTTTGTGACTGGCACACATATTGCCGTGGATTCCTCCATGGTCGAGGCTTGGGATTGCCAATTTAGCGAATCGGCCTCCAAGCGCCGTGCGGCTCGCCGGGGGCAAAAGCCAAGCGAGGCTCCAGGAATCCAGCAACTTCAGTTCGAACTTCCCGAGCCTGAGCCTAAGGCTGTAAACGAGCCACCAAAGAAACCCGTGTACACCAAGCGTGGACGTCCGTCTAATGCTGAAAAGGAACGCCGGCGCCAGGAACTGGATGCCTATGAACAGAGTCTTGGACCGTTTCAGAAAACCATTGAAGCGATGTTGCCCTACACATATGACGAACTGCTGGCTGCGTTGCCCCGGCATGCCGCGCGTTGTGACAAGAAAAATACGAAGGGCCGAATGACCAGCTATTACGGGTTCAAGGCGAATTTGCTCGTCGATACGGACTGCCAATATATCCTGAGTGGCCTCTGGAGTTCGGCGAATCCGAATGACCAGCGCATGGCCGTCATCCTTCTCAAAGGCCTGCTCCTGAAGTTTCCTATGCTGAAGGTAAAGCATATTTTGGGCGACAAAGGGTACGACTGCACGGCCATCTACCAGTTGATTCATTCGTTAGGCGCCTATCCGGCGATTCCCATGATTCACCGCAAAGATCCGCCCGAGGGAATGAACCTGGATTACACTCCGGTATGCTCCCAAGGGCATGCCTACCGTTACGACAGTTTTGATGCCAAGTACAAAACGCTGAAGTATACCCAGCCGAGCGAGTGCAAAGGCTGTCCGCTTTCCGGTTCCGGCTGTCAAAAGGTGTTTAAAATCCGCATACAAACGGATTTACGTAAGCATACCTATCCCGCAAGAGGGAGCGAAAGCTTTACAGAGCTTTACAAAAAGCGTACGGCAGTGGAGCGTGTTTTTGCCTATCTCAAAGAGTATTTTGGAATGAAACGCACACGTCACCGCGGCGTCCGGGCAAGTGTCGATTTCCAGCTCAGTACGCTAGCTTACAATCTGAGTAAATTTGCGTTAGACAAGTTGAACCAGCAGTTGAGAAACTCCCAGCAAGTGGCCTAATTTTTAAAAAACGACCTTGGATTTTGGCCAAGTCTTGCTATTCAGCCAACTGAATTATGAAATTGACTC
>NZ_JUEI01000174.1:0-3329 GCF_000802655.2 Paenibacillus sp. IHB B 3415
CGGCGGAGTAGCGCGGCGGCGGACAGCGCGGCGGCGGAGTAGCGCGGCGGCGAGGGCAGCGGTAAGTGCATAGTGCGATGAGTGCGGTGGGTGGGGCGGCGTTTTCTACATATAGGTACAGGCGATGATGGGGCTAATTGAGGGACGCTGCACTCCCCTTCTTTCCACTCACTAGCCCACTTCCAGCAGAATCAAAGGGATTTTTCCCTCTAATGTCCCTCTTCCCGCCTACTTTTGGCGTATTTAATGGGATTTATCCCTCTATTTCCCTCATTATTCCTACTTTTAGCTTACTTAGTGGGATTTTTCCCTCTAATGTCCTCGTCTCGCCTACTTTTGGCGTGTTTAATGGGATTTATCGTTACTACTTAGGTCCCCCCTATCAATCCAAGGAAATCATTACCTAAAAAGTGGGTAATAAAGAGTACTTGTACATCGAAGGGAGGGGCAAATGTTGGGCACTATTCGAAATAACAGATTCGGTCAACGAAAGTTACAACGAGCCGAACGCACCATATCCGAGCTTCTCGCCAGACTTGACGAACAGGAAGTCCGCATCGCTGCCCTTACCGCAAAAGTTGAAACCTTGACCCTCCAGCTCGAGGAGCGGGACGCCATCATTAAGGAGCAAGACCGCGAAATTAAAGAATTGAAGCGGCGATTGGGACAGGACTCCACGAATAGTCACTTCCCTTCTTCACGGGATCTCACCCGCAAACCGCAGAACAACCGGTTACCCGGTGGGAAAAAAGGAGCGCCCAAAGGACATCCAGGTTCTACCCTTCCCTTTTCTTCCACCCCTGATGACATTCTCCTGCATGCCCTGACGGTGTGCCCGGACTGCCAGGTATCTTTGGGAAGAGGCCGGGGAGAGCGTGCCGCATAACACGGTTACACCTATTGTCCGCCGGGCAGAAGACGGCGGCTATGAGATGGATCTGGTGCTGCGCAACAACCGGACCAGCGAAGAATATCCCGAAGGGATTTTCCACCCGCACCGGGAAATGCACCACATCAAGAAGGAGAACATCGGCCTGATTGAGGTTATGGGCCTGGCGATTCTGCCGGGACGCCTTAAGGAAGAGCTCGATGCTGTCGCTGGCGTTCTGGCCGGAGACACCGCACTGCTTGAAGTGGTCCAGAGCCAGGGAGCTGATCATCCGCTCGCGCTGCATGCATCCTGGATCGCGGAGCTGGCCGGCCGTTTTGGCACTTCCCTGAGCCGCGAGGAAGCGGTGAAGACGGTGCAGAACGAGGTAGGCACCAAGTTCACGCATATTCTGGAGCATGCGGGAGTCTACAAACGCACACCGGAAGGCCAGGCGGCATTCCGCCGGTTCGTGAACAGCAGCGGCTTTAACTAAGACCGCTGTGTCTTGTAATGAGATGTCCCTGCCGGAGTGTCGGCGGGGGCATTTTATTATTGCGCGGGAAACTACGATGCAATGATGTGTCCGTCGGAAGTGGGCGACAAGAGGAAATGAGGAGCAGAAGTGCCCATGATTTCGCTGAAAGCGGGCGGCAAGTGGAAATTAAAGGGATAAATCCCTCTGAATTCGCCGAAAGTGGGCGGCAAGCGGAAATTAAAGGGATAAATCCTTCTGATTCCGCCGAAAGTGGGCGGCATGGGGAAATTAAAGGGATAAATCCCTCTGATTCCACCGAAAGCGGGCGGCAAGCGGAAATTAAAGGGATAAATCGTTACTACTTAGGTCCCCCCTATCAATCCAAGGAAATCATTACCTAAAAAGTGGGTAATAAAGAGTACTTGTACATCGAAGGGAGGGGCAAATGTTGGGCACTATTCGAAATAACAGATTCGGTCAACGAAAGTTACAACGAGCCGAACGCACCATATCCGAGCTTCTCGCCAGACTTGACGAACAGGAAGTCCGCATCGCTGCCCTTACCGCAAAAGTTGAAACCTTGACCCTCCAGCTCGAGGAGCGGGACGCCATCATTAAGGAGCAAGACCGCGAAATTAAAGAATTGAAGCGGCGATTGGGACAGGACTCCACGAATAGTCACTTCCCTTCTTCACGGGATCTCACCCGCAAACCGCAGAACAACCGGTTACCCGGTGGGAAAAAAGGAGCGCCCAAAGGACATCCAGGTTCTACCCTTCCCTTTTCTTCCACCCCTGATGACATTCTCCTGCATGCCCTGACGGTGTGCCCGGACTGCCAGGTATCTTTGGCTGACGTGCCGCCAATGGGATACCGGCCCCGGCAAGTCTTTGAGATGCCCAAGCCGGCGATCCACGTGACCGAGCATCGAGCGGAACAAAAGCGTTGCCCGTGCTGCCGCAAGAAGCAAGTGGCTATCTTCCCAGAGGGCGTGCGGGCGCATGTGCAATATGGTCCTCGTCTGACTGCTTTTTCTTCTTATCTGCATGGATACCAGCTGTTGCCGCTGGCCCGTCTGAGTGAGTTACTGCATGTGTTGACCGGATACAAACCCAGTGAGAACACCTTGCTCCGGCAAATTCAGGCCACGGCCCGAGGATTGAAACCCTATCTCCAGCAGATTCAGAGCGCCATTTTGGCCAGCCCTGTCATTCATGCGGATGAAACGGGGCTGAGGGTCGAGCAGGCGGAACATTGGGTACACGTAACCAGTACCCCAGAGTGGACGCTACTTGGGGTTCACCCGAACCGAGGAAGCGAAGGCATGAAAGCCCTCCACGTACTAGATGCCTATCTAGGCACCGTGGTTCATGACGCCCACAATGCTTATTTTAAGCAGGGGGCCTTCGGTTTTGAACACGCTTTGTGTAACGCTCACTTGATGCGGGAATGCAAAGAGGTTACCAGATACGACAAGCAAACGTGGACGAGCGAGATGCAGACGCTGCTCCGGGAAAGCTGGCAGGCGGTGCGGCAGGCGCGGCAAACGGGTTGCTCTCTCAGCGATGACCTTCTTCAGCAGTATGAACAGCGTTATGACGAAATCCTGGAGAAAGCTCAGAGGCAAGTAGTATCGGTCCCGATCCCCGCCAAGACAGGTCCAAAGGGACGCAAGAGCAAAAGCAAAGCCGGTAACTTGGCCGCTCGCTTCGCCACTCACAAAGAAGCAATCCTAAAATTTTTGCACCATCCAGAAGTCCCCTTTGACAATAACCAGGCCGAACGTGATTTACGCATGGTTGTCGTCAAGGAAAAAATATCTGGTTGTTTCCGAACCCCCGAATTTCCGAGCTTCTTTGCGTCCATTCGCAGCTTTATCTCCACTTTAATTAAGCAAAAGCGTCCTATTCTTGCTAGCTTAATGCTGGCTTCTTCTGGCTCATTTACTTTCTCTCCTATTGAAGGGTCCTAAGTAGTAACGAT
>NZ_JUEI01000175.1:0-1616 GCF_000802655.2 Paenibacillus sp. IHB B 3415
TGCCCATGAGCCCGATGCTGCCCATCGCACCCGTCGCGCCTGTCGCGCCCATAACTCCTATACTGCCCATGAGTCCTACAGCGCCAGTGGCTCCCTGCATCCCCATTGAAGCCATGTTTTGCATGAGTTCCATCATACTCATTACGCCCGGTGAAGCGGCTGTCACGCTTGGCGGGCACTTAGCGTTTTGGGAGGCAGAATCTCCTTTAGCACTTCGTTTCCCTTTTAGCATCCTGCTTTTTTTCAGATACCTTTTGTATTTGTAGGTTGTAGTGCTGTAGAGCGGAAGCTTTATCCGTTTTCGTTTGAATTGCTGCATCTTCAGCTTTCTGTGCTTATTTGCATCCGACTTATTCACGTTATCCCACCTTCTGCCGGTCAGGTTTATACATAACCACTCGGGTTTCTGTATAACGTATGAGGGCTAGTGTGGAATGGACTAGACGTATGCCTCGGTGATTCCGGTTTCTTTTGGCCGATGTGCAATTGCCCTGAATTTCTCCTGCTTGCCTCCGCAGCTTCTCCCATACGTCTTAATGGAGCGCACACATCATAGAGTGAAACGATGGAAGGTGAGGCAACCACTTCTCTTCTGTCTGAGTTGCAAGTTCACTCTACAATGGAGGTAATTACATGCTAACAAGGTTCAAGCTTCACAAGCTCGCGGTGTACTTACTGATTCTGGCTTTACTGGCGGTTCCGGTTCCGCTGGGTAATGTTGCATCTGCTGCGGCACAAATTTCAGCACACGATTTACCAAAATGGTTTTCACTAGTTTAAATCTGGCGCTATACTAGGAGGGATAATGATCATTTATAACGAATTTTAGGTAAAAAGGAGTGAGTGAATGACAATCAAAGCGGTTCTTTTTGATCTGGATGGAACACTGCTGGACCGTGACTTATCACTATTAGAGTTTGTCAGAGATCAATACGACCGTTACCCGGAGTTTCAGATCGTTAATAAAGAAAGTTTTGTTAAGCGGTTCATCGAACTTGATAATCATGGTTACATGTGGAAGGACAAAGTTTATCAGCAGATTATAAATGAATTCTCTATTCAAAACATGGAATGGACGTTACTTTTAGAGGATTACATAAGAAATTTCCAAATGTATTGTATAGGTTTTCCGAACTTGTTAAGCATGCTTACTGAGTTGAAGAACAATAACATAAAGTTAGCACTGGTATCAAACGGTTTTGGACAATTCCAATATGATAACTTCAAAGCGCTACACATCGAACATTTATTTGATGAGGTATTAATATCAGAATGGGAAGGGCTACGAAAACCCGATAAAGCAATCTTCAACCGTGCATTGGCAAAACTTGATATAGCCGCCGAGAATGCCCTTTTTGTTGGAGATCATCCTGATAACGATATACGGGCAAGCCGTGATGTTGGAATGAAGGCAGTCTGGAAACGAAATAAACAATTTGAAACTGTTGTTGATGCTGATGCTGTTATTAACAATTTAGAGGAATTAATCAATATCGTATTATATAACGCAACTTGATCAGCGTAAGTACTCTTCGAATACGTTCTCCAATTCTTTGTACAAGCTCTGACTTGGATTCATCTGGCATCTTGGCTCACCCCATGGAGTAGATATTTCT
>NZ_JUEI01000176.1:0-1610 GCF_000802655.2 Paenibacillus sp. IHB B 3415
GGCGGAAGCCTACCGCGCCGTCGTGAACGGCTGGACGCCGGCGGAGCGCGGCATCCGCGGGGACAATCCCGCCGTCTACGGCCTGCTGGAGACGAAGATGAGCCTGCTGCGCATTGCGCTGCAGGCCGAGCCGCTCCGCGAAGAAGCCGCGCTGGCGGAAGCCGAGGCGCTGGTTGCGCTGCTGTCCGGCTACAGTGAGGGCAAGGCGGTCGATACCGGTGGTGCGGCAGCGGAGCCCGCCTCCATTGAAGGGCTGATCAGCTACCTGAACAAAGCTGTAGCCTCTGCCGAAGCCGGAGACAGTCCGGCAGCAGCAGCAGTGATGGAGCAGTTCATCACGGCTTGGCCTTCGGCAGAAGGTGCCGTACAACTCGCCTCGCCCAAGGTCTATGCCAATATCGAGAATGAAAGCACCGCCGTCACCGGCTATCTGCTCTCCGATCCTCCGAAGCTTGCCGGGGCGCTGGAGATCATGGACAATATGCTCGCCGAGCTGACTCCGCTGGCCGGAGAACAGACGTATACTGCGTGGGATGCGGCACTCATTCTGCTGCGTGAGGGACTCGAAGCGATTCTTGTGCTCGCCGCACTCCTCGCTTATCTGCGCAGGGAAGCAGAACCCGCAGCCCGGCGTTGGGTCTGGTCCGGGGCTGCGGTGGGGCTGGCCGGAAGCATCGGCATCGCCGTGTTATTGACCTATACCATCTCGCAGGCAGCCTCCGGGGGAGCACGTGAGCTGATCGAAGGCATTGCGGGGCTGGTCGCCGTGGTCATGATGCTCACCGTCGGCCGCTGGCTGCACGGTAAATCCAATACGGCTGCCTGGAATAAGTATGTAGACCGCCAGATGCAGGGTGCGCTTGCCAAAGGCAATCTATGGTACCTGTTCTTCATCGCTGCGCTGGCAATCCTGCGCGAAGGAGCGGAAACAACTATCTTCTATGCAGGTATGGCTCCTGCTATCGCTACTTCCCAGCTGATGCTCGGGATTGGTGGCGCACTTGCGGTACTGATCGTTCTGGGCTATGCCATCATTGCCCTGAGCGCCAGACTGCCGATTGCCGCCTTCTTCCGCACCGCCACAGTGCTGATCTATTATCTCGTGTTCCGCTTCCTTGGTGAGAGCATCCATGCGCTCCAAGTGGCTGGCAAAATACCGGCACATGCGGAGAGTAGCCTCCCATCCATCGGCTGGCTCGGCCTGTATCCGACCTGGGAGACCTTTGTGCCGCAAATGCTCATTCTCGCTTTCATCCTCTGGGAGCTGCTGCGCGGCAGACAAGCTTCCCGCAGAATGCGTACGCCAAACCGGTTAACCAAATAAACACACTAACATACAGCTGTCATCTGCGTGAGTGCCCTCAAACACGCAGATGACAGCTTCTATTTTGCCAGTCCGCCATATTACATTGTGCCCCTCTACTCCCTGCTCACTACTCACTACTCACTACTACTGCTCTCTAGCTTCTGCCCGCCGCCTTCTGTTCTCTCTTCTCTGTTTTCTGCCCTTTGTGTTAAAAGAAAATAAAGTCCTAGACTGTCACTGTTTCATTAAACTAACGTTTCCCGTTAGCACAATAAGAAATAACGCGAAGTTGACGAAAACTGTG
>NZ_JUEI01000177.1:0-1564 GCF_000802655.2 Paenibacillus sp. IHB B 3415
CAGACTGTTGAAAAAGTCTTTGTTTCACACGACACCGCGTTAATTTGGTATAATATAGGTAACTTTATTGGAAAGCGCGGTGTCTTATGTTAAACGAAAAGGATCATGGAGATCGAGGGAAATATCAAATGGAGCTTGTTTGTTTAGACCAATTGGTCCCCCCCGATCACCTCCTTCGGTTGGTCGAAAAGCATGTGGATTTTTCGTTCATCACCGAAATCGTGCGCCCCTATTACAGCGAATCCCAAGGGCGACCCTCGATTCCCCCCATCCGTTTATTCAAAATGATGCTGATTGGCTATCTCTTTAACATCGGCTCCGAACGGATTCTGGAGAAAGACATTGGTGTGAACCTGGCCTACCGCTGGTTTTTGGGCCTGGGTCTCAGCGACCCCGTTCCGGACCACTCCACGATTAGTTCGAATCGCAATGGACGATTCAAGGGAACGACCGTCTTCCAGGATATCTTCGACGAAGTGGTACGGCTTGCGATCTCTCACCACATGATTGCGGGACGGCTTCTCATCACCGATTCGACGCATATCGAGGCCGATGCCAATAACAATCGCTACACGCAGCAAATCACAAGCGGGTCGCCTCAGGCCTATCTGCAGGAGTTGGACCGGGCTGTCCAGGAAAGCCGGGAGGCTCATGGAAAAAAGCCCCTGGCTCCTCTACGTAAAAGAGCGGCAGAGGAGCAACCGAAAAAGGAAAAGGTGAGCCTGACCGATCCCGAGAGCGGCTACATGAGCCGGAAGAACAAACCGGAAGGGTTCTTTTACCTGGACCACCGGACGGTGGACCACAAATACAATATGATTACCGATGTGTATGTGACGCCAGGCAATGTCAATGATTCCACGGTGTATATGGAACGTTTGAATCGGCAACTGGAGACCTTTGGTTTTGGCGACACGCTTGAAGCAATCGCCTTGGATTCAGGCTACATGGTCCCCCATATTTGCAAGCAAACGATCTCCTGGATGACGGTCATTGCCGAGCGTAAACCACCCAGCAAACCTGGCTTTTATACGAAAGAAGACTTCACGTATGATGCACAAAAAGATGTATATGTCTGTCCCTTAGGACAAGAACTCACGTACCGAACGACAAACCGCTATGGTTATGATGAGTATGTCTCGCCCAAAGGGCATTGCGCGACCTGCCCGAAATTGACGCAATGTACCGAAAACCAGAAGCACGAGCGTTTGATTCAGCGGCATGTATGGGAGGACTTTAAAGAAAGAGTGCAGCAAAACAAGAAAAGCCCGGAAGGCGAAAAGATCTACAAGTACCGCGCTCAAACCATTGAGCGTAGCTTTGCTGATGCCAAAAACCTCCATGGGTACCGTCGATGCCGGATGCGAGGCAAAGCCAAGGCACAGGAGCAGGCGTTGATGACGGCCATTACGCAGAATCTGAAGAAAATAGCCCGGCATTTAGCCAAAAAGGAGGCCTGCGTTTTTCATTTGGGTATGAAAAACGATAGATCTTCTGATTTTAACCATTATTTAGGAATTTCCGGGAATGTAGCAGCTTGAAAATCGACTTTTTCAACAGTCTG
>NZ_JUEI01000178.1:0-2312 GCF_000802655.2 Paenibacillus sp. IHB B 3415
GAGGGGCCAAGCCACTCTTGTAGCTAGGATGCTTGCGCATGGCGAAATCTGTGTGTAAAAGCGCATCGACAAAAGTACCGGTCAGAGACCGGGCGAGCAACAACCCAGGCCGCAACATCAAGTGAATCCTGCCGCGTCGTCAAAAAGGCCCTGCGAAGGGGAAAAGAGGGAGCCGAGTCTCGCTTAAATGGACGAAGGCCATGGAAGCTGCAAAGAACTTGGTACAACAGTGAAGAACCCTCCGGTGTAAAGGGAACGGCATGGTTTGAAAGATAATGCAGTGAACTGGGGAGACCCTCCCCCACACGGATTTTTTTTTTAGAAACCCGTAAAGAGACGTTCTATAAGTCCAGAAGACGAAGTGAATCGTCTGTGGGAAGGGAGTCCGAGGGGCTCATAGTACCAAGGAACCTAAGGACAACACAACCTTAGGGAGGGAAGGAGCCCTGCTTTGTTTACGCTTTTGGAGGAGGTACGAGTGAGTGAATGCCAATCGGCTAACGACACCTAAGGAAAAAGTTCAAGAACTCCAAGAAAAGCTAGGTCATGCGGCCAAGGAGAATAATAAGCGTAGATTCCATGCATTGTACGACAAAGTCTACCGGTGGGATGTGCTGAGCGAAGCCTGGAGGAGGGAGCCGAGTCTCGCTTAAATGGACGAAGGCCATGGAAGCTGCAAAGAACTTGGTACAACAGTGAAGAACCCTCCGGTGTAAAGGGAACGGCATGGTTTGAAAGATAATGCAGTGAACTGGGGAGACCCTCCCCCACACGGATTTTTTTTTTAGAAACCCGTAAAGAGACGTTCTATAAGTCCAGAAGACGAAGTGAATCGTCTGTGGGAAGGGAGTCCGAGGGGCTCATAGTACCAAGGAACCTAAGGACAACACAACCTTAGGGAGGGAAGGAGCCCTGCTTTGTTTACGCTTTTGGAGGAGGTACGAGTGAGTGAATGCCAATCGGCTAACGACACCTAAGGAAAAAGTTCAAGAACTCCAAGAAAAGCTAGGTCATGCGGCCAAGGAGAATAATAAGCGTAGATTCCATGCATTGTACGACAAAGTCTACCGGTGGGATGTGCTGAGCGAAGCCTGGAGACGGGTGAAAGCAAATAAGGGAGCGGCTGGAGTAGATGCCGTGACGCTCGCAGATATTAAGGAACAAGGAGAAATAAGGTTCCTCAAGGACTGTGAGCGAGAATTGAAAAAAGGCAACTACCATCCGGAGCCTGTACGGCGGCACTATATCCCAAAGAAAGACGGGAAGCAAAGGCCGCTAGGTATACCTACCGTGCGCGACCGAGTCATACAAATGGCAACCAAACTCGTGATTGAACCCATCTTCGAAGCAGACTTCGAAGAAGTATCCTTCGGATTTCGTCCAAAACGAAGTGCAAAGGGAGCGCTGGAGCGAATCCGGAAAGCCTGCAACCGCAAAGGAAATTGGGTAGTCGACGTCGATATCCAAGGCTACTTCGACAATATTAATCAAGAGAAACTCATGAAACTGGTACAGATGCGTATCAATGACAGGCGGATCTTGAAATTAATACGGAAGTGGCTGCATGCGGGAGTCATGGAAGAAGGAAAGGTAAGGCGCTCCGATTTAGGGACACCACAAGGTGGCGTCATCTCCCCCCTGTTGGCGAATATCTATTTGAACTACTTTGACCGGCTATGGGAGAAACACGGAAGTGGGTTGGGAGAACTGACAAGGTATGCAGACGACCTTGTGGTGGTCTGTAAAACCAAAAAGGACGCCGAACATGCTTATGAGCTCATAAGCAGGATTATGGAACGCCTAGAGTTAACCTTACACCCGACCAAAACTCGTATTGTAGGCTTATGGACAGGAGACGAGGGATTCGACTTCTTAGGAATGCACCACCGAAAAACGAAAGCAGAAACTTCTCAAGGGAAGGTGTACTATACCACACAGCAGTGGCTAACGAAGAAGGCAGAAGAACGCATTCGCGGCGTGGTCAAAGACAGACTAGCACCGTCCGGCATGCGTTCTAAATCGTTTGAGGAACACGTGGAATGGCTCAATCCAAAGATTCAGGGATGGAGAAATTATTACTACACGAACTACAGCCAAAAGAGGTTAGCTAAGCTGGATTGGTATATTCTGCAACGGTTCACCCGGTGGTATGCGAAGAAGAGACAACGGAGGAGATGGATGAGTTCATTCCCGGAGGTCAAGTATATGGCCAATAAGTGTGGACTAAAAACGCTATTGTAATCTGCATGCCCATGAATGACAAACATCGGAAAGCCGTATGAGGGAAAACCTCACGTACGGTTTGATGAGGA
>NZ_JUEI01000179.1:0-1535 GCF_000802655.2 Paenibacillus sp. IHB B 3415
AGGGATCGCTTGCTCCATAAGAAGAGGGTACTCTTCTGTTCGCAAGAATCTGCCACTTCAAGCGTTAGCTAAGTGGGGGAGAATTCAAGAAGATCATACCATTATTAAAGTAGGTAAGGATAGGGCGGTTTTTTACAGTAATTGCATATTGCCTGTCCAGCTAAGGAGTGGATATAGTGATTTATGGAATCGGAAATGATGTGCTGGAAATCCGCCGGATTACGGCTCTGCTGTCAAGCGGACAAGCAACCGGATTTCTGCAGCGCATTCTTACAGAGCGTGAGCTTGAGCTAGCCGCAGGGCGGAAGGGTAAGGCGGCAGAATTCGCTGCGGGGCGTTTTGCCGCCAAGGAGGCAGTAGTGAAGGCGCTGGGCTGCGGAATCGGCGCGAAGGTGGGATTTCAGGATATTGAAATTCTGCCGGACCACCAGGGCAAACCGGTCGTTTCACTGTCGGAAGCGGCCTGGGACCGGCTGCTTCTGCCGGGCGGCCGCCATATCATCCATCTGGCCATTACACACAGCGGGGATCTGGCTTCAGCTTTTGCCGTAGTGGAGCAGGTAAACTAAGCTGCTGCGTGGAGCCGGATCCTGCCTGCGGCTTCGCAGAGCGGTATTTATACGGGTAAACTTTACGCAATAAGGGGACGAGCTGCTTATCGCGGAATATAGATACATTCAATATAGAAGCAAGGAGATTAATGATGACTACAAATGAGCAGCAGGAAGCCAAGTCATATTTCAGCCGAAATTTGCTGGAGTGGTACCATGGGCAGAAGCGGGATCTGCCGTGGCGGCGCCACCGCAATCCTTATTACATCTGGATTTCGGAGGTTATGCTTCAGCAGACGAGAGTCGATACGGTCATTCCTTATTTCAACCGGTTCATCGAGCGGTTCCCTACGGTGGAGTCACTTGCCGATGCCCCGGAGGAGGATGTTCTGAAGTGCTGGGAGGGGCTTGGCTACTATTCACGCGCCCGGAATCTGCAGCACGCCGCGAAGCAGGTGAAGGAAGAATATGGCGGGCAGGTTCCCAATGACCGCGATGCCGTATTCGGGCTTAAGGGAGTAGGGCCTTATACGGCCGGAGCTATTCTCAGCATTGCCTTCAACCGGCCGGAGCCCGCTGTGGACGGCAATGTCATGCGGGTGCTGTCGCGATATTTCCTGATTGAGGATGATATCGCCAAAGGCCCCACCCGCGTCAAAATGGAGCGCCTGGCAGCAGAGCTGATTCCCGAAGGGGAAGCCTCGCACTTCAATCAGGCGCTGATGGAGCTTGGCGCGCTGATCTGCACGCCGAAATCACCGCGCTGTCTGCCGTGCCCGGTGATGGAGCACTGCTCAGCGCGCCTCGCGGGCTGCGAGACCTCGCTGCCCGTCAAGACCAAGGCCAAGCCGCCGCGCCCGGAAGAGCGGCTGGCAGCCCTGATAGAGGGCCGCGGCGGGCACGCGGGCCGGGTACTCATCCGGCAGCGGCCATCCAGCGGGCTCCTGGCCCGCATGTGGGAGCTGCCGCACTGGCCGGGGCCCC
>NZ_JUEI01000180.1:0-1505 GCF_000802655.2 Paenibacillus sp. IHB B 3415
ACTCAACTTTCGCAGCCTAAATCTCCAAACAAACCCTTGATATAGCTGGGTAAACTAGAGATCCAATCCTGGAGTTGACAAAAAACTGCTGTTCTGTTCTTCTTGGTTTTGGCCTCTGACATTTCGAGAAATAAATTCATGAGTTGCTGAAGTGCGGTCTGGTAATCCAGATCACGGACTTCATCGGCAAAGAGAAAAAAGAGTCCTCCGAGTGTCCGGTTATCACTCGATTGACGCCGTTCGTATTCCATCGCCAAATAACGGGTGAATACAATCGTGGTATGGCTAATCAGTTGGTCAAAAGAGCGTCCCTGGAACTCCGTCCCCAGTTTCAAATAGCTTTTAGTGACTTTGAAAAAGGTCTCAATACTCCAGCGCATGCCATAGATTCGTACGATTTCAGCTGCATCCAGCGTGAGATCTGTACTCAAAATCGCCAGCCACTCCCGTTTTTTATTCCGGTTGCGGACAAACACAAGCTTCACGGACAGACCGCAGGTCGTTTGGACGATGACGGAGCCTTTAATGTCCTTGGCAGTCGAGGGGGGAAGACTTTGAAACACTTCGCGCAGCGTCATTCGCTTGCCTTGAACCAGATAGCGTTGTTTCATTTCTTTCACCATGCCAATCACGTGAAGACCTTTGGCAGTGAGCTCGCGAAGCAATGGAGCTTGCGTAAACCAGCTGTCCATAAGGACGTAGTCGGCGGTGAATCCTGCACGTAGCGCTCGATCCAGCAAGGCCACAACCGCATCCGGTTTCCGGGAAAAGGCCTCCATCCGCCGTTTGTATCCATTGCTGCGTTTGGAAAGATTCGAAGTCATTTCGCATAGGCGATTAGCCAGTTTAGCTGAAGACAGCATGACAAAGTCAAGCGGAGCGAAGCTAAAACCGTCCGACCAACCGAGCGTTAGCATGGTGTACCCTTTGATAAATTTACCAGTGGAATGGTCAAAGACTCGTGCCAAGAGCTCTGCCTTTTTGCTCCGGTTTCGGCTGAGCACCGAATCGTCGATGATGAACACCCGCACACGTGTAGAAGAAATAAGCGATTCGAAGCCCTGCACAATTTGAAGACTTAAGGTCTGCAAAAAGCGCCGCCAAGCAAAAGAAGCTTGATTTAAGAAACGATAGATGACATCTTTACCGGGAAGATCCGCTCCACGGTCACTTTCCAGAAGACGAAACCAGTTCTTTCCTTCGAAGACCAAGGAGAACACGATTTGAAAAATCGCTAGGCTCGAAAGACCAAAGGACTTTGAAATGCCTGCATGCCGCAAGGCTTTGCCAATGTGGAGAGTGGCAAAAATTTTGGAAAAGCGAGACTGTTCAGACAGGGAATGTTGTTGTAACATAGGGTTACACACCTTTCTTGTTGGCATGGTTGCTCGACACTTCCATGATACCAAACAAGCGAGGTGTTTTTTGTCAACTCGGCTAAAGGTAGCGAATTCTTCTTACGCCCTCAAGGGTTTAAGTCGATTTTCTAGGTGCGAAAGTTGAGT
>NZ_JUEI01000181.1:0-1423 GCF_000802655.2 Paenibacillus sp. IHB B 3415
TGGTCATTTGGCATGCAGAATATGGCCGGATTTATTATTATGACGAAGAGCGAGAATATGCAGACCAAAAGAAATGGGGGATAAGGAAACATGGGAAAAGGCGAAGAGAACAAACCGGATAAAATGAAGGAATGGGACCTATGGGAACCGTGGGGAGAAGAAGAGCCCGAGGTATGGATTGATTATGTCTGTGTCGAATGTGGGGAGTTGGACCCGGTGCCTGAGTTTATAGTGGGCGAGTGTTCGTATGGACTGGAAGCCGGAGAATCGCCGGAGTTTTTCTGTCCTTCTTGTAATGGAACCTGGGTAAGAAAAGAAGAGCCAGCGGACAAATGACCGCTGGCTAGTAAGCCCATTCACCCGTTAGGGTGATTTTGTTCTTGTCCGTCTGAAGGATGGATTTGATATTGTAGTAGAATTCCCAGAAGTGGGCTGTATGACTCGAAAGGCAGGTTGATACTCGGCGACCGGTCCTGGGTTCCATCTGATTCGCACGCCTTGATTAGGGGGCTTAAGAGATTGATTGGTAGAGACAAGCCGAATGTATGCGAAAAACCGAATACAATATGCCAACGATAGGGTAGAAGAGCCGAATGTATGCGAAAAACCGAATACAATGTGCCATTGATAGGGTAGATGAGCCAAATGTATGCGAAAAACCGAATACAATGGCCAACGATAGGTTAGACGAGCCAAATGTATGCGAAAAACCGAATACAATGTGCCGGCGATAGGCTAGACGAGCCAAATGAGGTATAAATCCCTCTGACCTCAAAGGATTGTTATTGCACTGAAACCTCAAACTTCGTGCCGGCATCCCCGGCATAACAATCTATACTCCCTTAGGCAGTGTGACTTGATCCTTGCTTCTGATGACACTGAAGTAGAGGTATGTTCCCTTGGCATCATAAACAGCGAAGGAGGCGTCGGGGACATGCTCACCTTAACAATCTTGCCCCCGTCATTGTGGCTTATCGTATACCTCCTGGCGCAGCCGTTGGCATCTATGGATCTATCATAACGAATGACTCCTTAGTGAAATTAGCGTGCTTCAAGGTGTCCTCGTTCACTAATATGAATCCGGCATAATTCAACTACTCAACGCCGTCTTTTGTAAGAACGTATGACATGATGCAAGCGCAAGATCTAGTTGAAATTTATTCCAAATGAGTCCGTTTGATCCATGCCCGGTAATCCAGTTAAAGCTATCTCTTATGTAATCTGTTCACACGGTCCTTCCTCACGGAACAGGTGGAAAAAGAGCATTTAGTTTTCCGGAAATAGACGATTCCAGAATTCTAGTTGGAGAAATTACACTTATTCATTCAGTCTTCGCCATATGTAGAGCGAATAATCGGAAATAGATGCCTTTTATCAGACTGTTGAAAAAGTCTTTGTTTCACACGACACCGCGTTAATTTGG
>NZ_JUEI01000182.1:0-1399 GCF_000802655.2 Paenibacillus sp. IHB B 3415
TCCGCCAAAAGTGGGCGGCAGGCAGGAATGAGGAGCAAAAGTGCCCCTGATTTTACCGGCGGCTGCCCCGGAAGCAGTCAGAATAGAGCAATGTGAAATGGGCTTAAAATTTACATCAGCTGCACAGGCTGCATAGCTTCGGCTGATTCACCCGTTAGGGGGATTTTGTTCTTCGATTGGAGATAGCCAGTTCCCGGAACTGCTCGGGTGTAAGATCCACTGAGGGTGCCTGAATTTGAGTGAATATCTTGTCCCTCCAGCTTTTTCATGAATAATCCGAAGAAGGCTTCTTGATAAAAGTCAAAGAAGCAGGAACTTTCCCCCACAGTAGCTACACGATATTTAACGATAACCGCTTAAATCTGTTCAGGAGATTTGAAATAGGCAATAAGGGACGAAATCATATCCGAACATTTGGAGTACTGACAGCAGAGCAATATTGGATATAAGCAAAAGCAGGAGTACAAGTAACCGCCTATTTTTAATAAGGTTATCGTCTAATTGCATAAGCTCCTCCTGCGTAGTGTTTATCGAGATTACTAACAAATGGAAAATATGGGGAATGAGAAAACACTAATCCAGTATAGTATAAGTGCTGTTGGCGGAAAAAAGATGGTTCCGGTATTGTAAATCGGTAAAATCACAAGTTTATAGGGCTGCGCCGTATTCATTTGATACCGTTTGCATATTTCGGGACCTTTACCAGTATTTATAGATTGAAGCATCGTAAAATGCCGGTGGCATCGCCATAAGGGGAGCAACGCCGACAGCAATCCAAAGTTAAAAAAGGTGGGTGCGATGATGAAGGGTGAACGTCAGCAGGATCAGAATCAAAATAATGAGGAGCGCCCGTTCAAGTATAATGCCGGCGACCGGACTATTGGCATGGAGATGAGCCAGTCTGCATCTGTAGCTTCCGCTGCAGCGGAATTTCTTACCGACGGAGAGCGGCGTAAGAGTAGTGGGAACATGAGCCGGACCTATTTCCGCCGTCCGGGTGAACGTCCGGCTTTTCTGGTGCTGCGCGACGGACTGGGCGACCGGTCCCTTCTTCGGGAGGAGCCCGGTACTTACCCTGCTGGTCCCTGTCTGATCCGCAGCGAGGAATGGCTGCTGGAGCCGGAGCTTGCCGCACTCTATTCGAGCTGGATGTCCTGCGGGGATGAGGGGCAGGCCGAGCGTATCCTGCAGCGGATTTATTACCGGCTGCGGGCTGCCGCTGCCGCACTCCTGGAGTCGGCGGACGGTGTCTGGGCCGCAGTAGCTCTGCCCTATACGCCGGAGCTGGCCGCTCGCCCGGCAAGACTGGCCGCGCTGCAGGATGCGCAGCTTGAAGCGTTGTTCGCCGCGGTGGCGGAGAGCCAGCGGCTGGGCGGCGACAGCCGCGTGGACCTGCTGG
>NZ_JUEI01000183.1:0-1392 GCF_000802655.2 Paenibacillus sp. IHB B 3415
CTCTTAAGCCCCCTAATCAAAGTGGAGACCTTGACATGTAAGAGGTACACTAAGAAGAGGGAGTGGAGCCGATGAGAAGCAACAAGTTATACGACGAACAGAGGATTAAGGTGGCCCAAGAAGCGATCAATGGAACCAAGGTTTCCTTCCTGGCCCGAAAGTATTCCGTCTCTCCCAGCACCATTGCCAATTGGGTGAAGTTCTACAAGGAACGATTTGGAGAAGAGGCTACGCCGTCCGTCCAAGAACGGATTGAAGATGCGGAGCGTGTCCAAGACTTGGAGACGAAGATGGAGACGGCCATTAAGCTACTGGGCGAAAAGGATCTGGAAATCGAACTGCTGCGTGAACTCTTAAAAAAAGCCAACCCCGCTTACAAGACAAACTCGAATTGGCCGACGAAGCGATAAAGCGGGGGTATTCGGCTACACTTGTTCTACGTATCGTGGAGGTTCAACCCTCAACCTACTATGCGCATAAAAAACGTTTCCCGGGGCTTCTGAGTGCCCCTGATGCGGTAGTGACTTCGGGTCGTCCGATCCCCGCCTATTCCCTCACTACTGGCGGTCTGCGGGTGAGTGACCTACAGATCGAAGAGTGGCTGAGTGAGCTGGTAGAGGGCGAGGAGAACGGCTATGGCTACCGGAATTTGGCGTACGCCCTATCGGTCCAGCAGGGTTTAATCCTCAACCACAAGAAGGCGTACCGGCTGTGCAAGAAGCTCGGGCTGCTTCAGAAGAAACCGGTGAGGAACGTAAAATACCCTCGGCAGCTGGCGCGGAATCGAGTGGTCACACGCCCCAACCAACTTTGGCAAATTGACATTAAATATGGATACATTAATGGCTACGACCGCTTCTTTTTTATCTTTGATATGATCGATGTGTTTGACCGCTGCATCGTTGGTTACCACGTTGGAGCGAGTTGTACGGCGAAGCAAGTCTGTGCCACGTTGAGGGAGGCTCTGGGCCGACGTTTACAGCCTGGAGACCCCTCACCGGTTATCCGTTCCGATAATGGGCCGCAATTCCTAAGCGCTGCCTTTGGCGAGCTGTGTGCGGAAACGCAGCGTCCTCTGGAGCATGAGCGTATTCCTCCAAAGACGCCGAATATGAACGCCTACATTGAGTCGTTTCACAGCATTTTGGAGAGAGATTTGTATACGAAAAGGTACTTTGAAACGTTTGAAGAAGCCTATGAAGCGGTCGCAGTCTATATTAATTTTTACAACGAGCGCCGTTTTCATGGCAGTTTGCAGCGCATGAGCCCCAAGCAATACCACGCCGCATGGAAAGCGGGCAAGCTAAAACCGATAGAAATAAAGCTGTAAACGATATCCTGCGAAAACACGAGTTTTTAGCAGAATGTCTCCATAATTAGGGGGCCGAACCG
>NZ_JUEI01000184.1:0-3156 GCF_000802655.2 Paenibacillus sp. IHB B 3415
GGTAGCGTCAAGAAGTTTGTGTAAGAGAGTAGAAGTACCTCCCCGGGTTACGGGTTGGGGGTGCAGGTGTTTCTGGGGGTCGGGGGAACCCCGACCCCCAGAAACTGGATTCATCCGCTATTCTTCTTCGGGTGTGGGCAAGGAAGGGTAGCGTGTTTCAAATAACTCGTTTAGCTTCTTTTTGACGGGTTCCATCCCAAAGCCAGGAACGACCCGCTGCCCATGACGTTCATTGTAGTCGAGCATTTCGAGATACACGATTTTCTCTGCTGCATCCATATTCGTCAAACTGTTCATCGGTTTAAGGCGTTTGCGGATTTCCTTGTTCATTCGCTCAATCGGATTCGACGTATAGATCGCTTTGCGGATGGGCTCCGGGTACTTGTAGAACGTCAGGAGGGTGGACAACTGCTCCTCCCAGGACTTCATTTCTTTCGAATACAGCTTGTTCCACTTGGCTTTGACCGTATCAAAGTTAGCCCTGGCTACGACCTCATCCGGTGCGGTATACACCGTTTTCAGGTCTTCCAGGACATCGGTTTTGTGCTCGATCCGGATTTTGGGGAACGTAGCCCGCACCTTGTGCACCACACAGTGCTGCACATCCGCCTGCGGGTATGTCTCTTTAAACGCCGCATCCAGCCCGGGAAGCCCGAGCCCGGGAAGCCCGTCAAACACACCGAGCAACACTTCCTGCGCTCCACGGTCGTACAAGTCTTTCAGCACCTCCCGCCAGCCGTTCGAACTCTCTTGACCGCCGACGTAGAATCCGAGGATTTGACGTTGTCCCTCTTCGTCGATCCCCATCGCAAAATAGACGACCTCACCGCGGACCGTGCCCCGTTTGAGCTTCACGTACAGCCCATCCAGGTAGATCACGCTGTAGCGCTTGCTCAGCGGCCGTTTCTGCCACTGGTGGATATCGTCCAGGACGGTAGCCGTAATGTTGCTAACGGTCGTTGGAGAGTAATGGCTCCCAAACATACTTTCAATAAACCGGGCCACATCCCGGGTTCCCATGCCGCTTTTATACATCTGGATGACCGCTTCCTCCAGCCACCCGTCCCGCCGCTGGTACGGCTCAAACATCTGAGTTTGGAACAATCCCTGGCGGTCGCGGGGGACCTCCAGGTCCTCCAGATTGCCGTATTTCGTGTGTAAGTTTCGGGTGTAGTATCCGTTGCGGCTATTGCGTGTACCTGCTTCCTCGCTCGCCATGAACGCCTGCATTTCGGCACGCATGATGGACTCCAAGTTGTCTTTCACAAACTCTCTAACAAGTTTTTCAAATAGATTATTCAGTGAGCTTTCGGGTAAAATAGTCATTGGTAGGGTTCCTCCTTGGTGGTTTCGCAATCCCGAGGATACCCTACTTTTTTGTTGCCTGACTAGGCTCCAAATACTGGTACACAACATATTTTACGCCATCTCCGGTTACCTTCGCGGAAGCTCATTGTGTTCGATTTTTCGCATACATTGGGCCCAATTACCTTCGCAGTAGCACATTGTATTCGGTTTTTCGCATACATTTGGTCCGGTTACCTTCGCGATAGCTCATTGTGTTCGATTTTTCGCATACATTGGGCCCAATTACCTTCGCAGTAGCACATTGTATTCGGTTTTTCGCATACATTTGGTCCAGTTACCTTCACAGTAGCTCATTGTGTTCGGTTTTTCGCATTTTTTCAAATAGATTATTCAGTGAGCTTTCGGGTAAAATAGTCATTGGTAGGGTTCCTCCTTGGTGGTTTCGCAATCCCGAGGATACCCTACTTTTTTGTTGCCTGACTAGGCTCCAAATACTGGTACACAACATATTTTACGCCATCGACTAAGCCGGATAATTCCTGCATTTAGTACAACAATCTGCCTGAACAGCCGGATATATGCGGATCAATGTTGTAATACGTACAACATTTCTTATTTTCCGCGCCAGCAAGCTTCCTCCAGCAGACTAACCACCAGCTACGGGAGAATGGATCATTACATTAAATTTTGAATATTCACGGTTCACACACTAATTGCACATTGTGCAATCTTGCTCTTTGAGCAATAATATAGACTGTAGATTACAATTTGGCGTTCATCCTATACATAAGAAAGGAGGAAGCATACAACTTGAATCCCAAACTGACACTGCGGGACAAAAAAAAGGAAGCCACCGCCTACGCTTTGGCCGTAGCCGCCTTCGAGCTTGCGCTGGAGCAAGGCATGGACGGCTTCATCGTCGATGACATTGTCCAGAAGGCCGGTTATTCGCGGCGGACCTTTGCCAACTATTTCTCATGCAAGGAGGAAGCGGTGGCGGCGTATTTCATCAGCAGCGCTGCAAATGAAGATAAGAATATGCTGCTTGCTGTTCTGCCTCAGGATGCTACACCGCTGGAAGCTTTGTATAACCTGCTCAAGCTGCAGTTCACTTCAGAGTTTCTGCATAAATTGCGGCAGTTCGTATCGCTCGCGAATCAGTATCCGTCGCTGGAGCCTTATATCCTCAGCGTATTCCGCCGCCTGCAGATTGCCGCCCAGGAAGTACTCGAACAGTTCTCCCATGGACGCTATGACGATGGATATACCCACCTTCTCGCCGGTGCCGTCTACGGGGCATTCGTCCCTATACTGGACGGACGCCTCAACGTCATGCTGCCGGGCGAAACACAGGATGAACCCTCCAGTGCCATGCCGTTTGATCAATATTTGAATTCCATGTTTGCTTACTTACGCAACGGCTTCTAAAAATAAATTCAGAGATAAAGAGGAGAAACCAATACATGTCAACATTTCTGTACCGCCTAGGGAAGTCGGCTTATTCCAAGCCCTGGTATTTCATCGCGGCGTGGATCGTCGTGCTCGGTGTTATAGGAGCCCTGCTTGGTGTCAATGGCATCCAGTCCAGCTCCGAAATGAAAATTGAAGGCACCGAATCGCAAAAAGTGCTGGATAAGCTGACCCAGGAGCTTCCTGCCGCTGCCGGCGGCCAGGCGAGCGTCGCCTTCACCGCACCAGACGGGGAACGTCTGGATACGCCGGAGCGTGTAGCGCTGCTCCAGAAAGCTATCAATGACGTCTACAATATGGAATACGTCATCAATCCTATGGAACTGGCAGCACAGGCTGCTGCCGCTGCAGCTCAAGCCGCCGGCGCTGATCCTTCCG
>NZ_JUEI01000185.1:0-1372 GCF_000802655.2 Paenibacillus sp. IHB B 3415
AAAAAAAAAAAAACAAGAAAATGAAACACAATAACAAGCAAACAATAGGCAAACTCCTACGTTAGAGAGCAGCGGCAAAGAACAGACAGATTATTAATTGATCCCCTGCAAAGTAATTGAATTTGCAGAAACTTAATCCTGGGGCTTATCCCATTTAAGGGGCTTCACCACCTCCCATGTGAAGTCAGCGTCATCTCTTCCAAAGTGCCCGTATGCAGCAGTCTTCAAAAACCTTCCATTGCCACCCCTCTTGAGATCCAAGTTGATGGATATCATTCCAGGCCTGAAGTCAAAATTCTCCTTCACGATCTTGAGAATCTCCTTGTCTGGGATCTTTCCTGTGCCATATGTGTCAACAAACACTGACAATGGCTCGGGCACACCAATGGCATACGAGACCTGCACAATGCACCGGCGAGCAAGCCCACTGGCAACAATGCTCTTGGCAGCCTGCCTAACAATGTAAGCCCCGCTTCGGTCTACCTTGGTGGGGTCCTTACCGGAGAAGGCACCACCACCATGGGCTCCCCAACCACCATAGGTATCGATGATGATTTTTCGACCAGTGAGACCAGCATCACCATGTGGCCCACCAATGACGAATCGGCCAGAAGGGTTGAGGTGGAAGATGGTCTTCTCATCAAGGTACTTCTCGGGGATGACAGGCTTAATGACATGCTCCTTGAGGTCAGCAGCAATCTCATCGTTAGTAACAGTCTCGTCATGCTGAGTGGAGATAAGAACGGTATGGACTCGAATTGGAACCATGGCACCTTTGTCATTGTAATACTCAACAGTGACTTGGGTTTTGCCATCAGGTCTCAACCAGGGGCAAGTTCCATTCTTTCGCACTTCAGTGAGGCGGGCACCAAGTTTGGTTGCAAGGACATGGCTGAGGGGCATCAGCTCGGAAGTTTCATCTGTGGCATAGCCAAACATGTGACCCTGGTCACCAGCACCAATCTCCTCGGGGCGCTTAGTGAGATGACCGTGGACACCCTGGGCAATATCAGGGCTCTGTTGCTCGATGTTGACTAGAACCTTGCAATTATCAGCATCAAGACCAACATCATCGGAAACAAATCCAATGGTGCGGCATGTGTCACGCACAATCTTCTCATAGTCTACCGCGGCTTTGGTTGTGATTTCACCGAAGACCATGACCATGTTAGTCTTGGTGCAAGTCTCACAGGCAACTTTGCTGTCTTGATCTTGTTCAAGGCAGGCATCGAGAACTGCATCAGATATCTGATCACAGAGCTTGTCTGGGTGACCCTCATTCACAGATTCGGAAGTGAATAGGAAAGTTTCCATTCTCTCAAACTGAAGATGATAAAACAAGGATGCGAAGAGATATCCACCCAAAAAAAAA
>NZ_JUEI01000186.1:0-1360 GCF_000802655.2 Paenibacillus sp. IHB B 3415
CACCCATCGAAAATGAGAGAGTGCATTTCGATCCACATCGGCCAAGCCGGTATCCAGGTCGGAAACGCCTGCTGGGAGCTTTACTGTCTCGAACATGGTATCCAGCCTGATGGCCAAATGCCCAGCGACAAGACCGTCGGTGGTGGTGACGATGCCTTCAACACCTTCTTCAGTGAAACCGGCGCCGGAAAGCACGTCCCTCGCGCTGTGTTCGTAGATCTGGAACCCACTGTCATCGACGAGGTCAGAACCGGAACCTACCGCCAATTGTTCCACCCTGAGCAACTCATCAGCGGCAAGGAAGACGCCGCCAACAACTTTGCCAGAGGCCATTATACCATTGGGAAAGAGATTGTGGATCTGTGCCTGGATCGTATCAGGAAGCTTGCTGATAACTGCACTGGGCTTCAAGGGTTCTTGGTGTTCCATGCTGTTGGTGGTGGGACTGGATCTGGCCTTGGATCTCTGCTTCTTGAAAGGCTTTCTGTTGATTACGGAAAGAAATCGAAGCTTGGATTCACTGTTTACCCATCTCCCCAGATCTCAACCTCTGTTGTTGAACCCTATAACAGTGTCTTGTCCACTCACTCTTTGCTTGAGCACACTGATGTTGCTGTACTCCTCGACAATGAGGCCATCTATGACATTTGCCGCAGATCTCTCGATATTGAGCGACCCACCTACACCAATCTCAACAGGCTCGTCTCTCAGGTGATTTCATCGCTGACTGCTTCTCTTCGTTTCGATGGAGCTCTGAATGTGGATGTGAACGAGTTCCAGACCAATTTGGTCCCATACCCAAGAATTCATTTCATGCTTTCTTCATATGCCCCTGTTATCTCTGCAGAAAAGGCCTACCACGAGCAACTCTCGGTTGCAGAGATCACCAACAGTGCATTTGAACCGTCTTCTATGATGGTGAAATGCGATCCTCGCCATGGGAAGTACATGGCTTGCTGTTTGATGTACAGAGGTGATGTGGTGCCCAAGGATGTCAACGCTGCTGTGGCAACAATCAAGACCAAGAGGACCATCCAGTTTGTGGACTGGTGCCCAACCGGGTTCAAATGTGGTATCAACTACCAGCCACCCACTGTGGTTCCTGGTGGTGATCTTGCTAAAGTTCAGAGAGCAGTTTGCATGATCTCCAACTCCACAAGTGTTGCTGAGGTGTTCTCGAGGATTGATCATAAGTTTGATCTGATGTATGCGAAGAGGGCTTTTGTGCACTGGTATGTGGGTGAGGGTATGGAGGAAGGAGAGTTCTCTGAGGCTAGGGAGGATTTGGCTGCTCTGGAGAAGGATTATGAGGAAGTTGGGGCTGAGTCTGCTGAAGGAGAAGATGAAGAGGAAGGAGAGT
>NZ_JUEI01000187.1:0-1335 GCF_000802655.2 Paenibacillus sp. IHB B 3415
CAAAGTGGAACCAAATAAAAGCCAACACAATCACACATTAAAAAAAAAAAGACCTCACTACAGCGTAGTTCAATGATAGAGCAACATTTTAAAATTAAGTAGACACGCTATGTAGCACCACAGTCTCAACGGTGAGCCCTGGTCCGAACCCAAAGAGCACACCCCAGTCGAGCCCCTCACCAGTGGTCTTGAGTCCTTTCTTTGCTGAACTCTTTCTCATCTCATCTAGGATAAACAACACACAAGCGCTGGACATGTTGCCGTACTCACTTAGCACGTGTCTCGTGGCCCGAAGCTTCTCGGGCTTAAGGGCCAACTTCAATTCCACTTGGTCCAAAATGGCAGGGCCACCGGGATGGGCTATCCAGAAAAGGGAATTCCAATCAGTGATGTTCAAGGGTTGGAATGCCTCATTTAGACTCTTCTCTATGTTCTTGGAAATAAGCCCAGGAACATCCTTGAGGAGATGGAATGTAAGGCCCACTTCACGAAGATGCCCATCGATAGCACCGTCGCTGTCCGGGAGGATGGTTTGAGCCGCTGAGACCAACTCAAACAACGGCTTCTCAACCTCGGGAATTGGGTCTGACCCAACTATAATAGCAGCTGCACCGTCACCAAATAGGGCCTGGCCCACAAGGCTATCAAGATGGGCATCACTAGGCCCACGGAAGGTGACTGCAGTGATTTCCGAACACACAACTAGGACCCGAGCACCTTTGTTGTTCTCAGCTAGGTCTTTGGCTAGGCGGAGCACGGTGCCGCCGGCAAAGCAACCTTGTTGGTACATCATGAGGCGCTTGACAGAGGGACGGAGACCGAGGAGCTTGGTGAGTTGGTAATCGGCCCCGGGCATGTCGACGCCACTAGTGGTGCAGAAAACCAAGTGGGTGATTTTGGACTTCGGCTGGCCCCATTCTTTGATGGCCTTGGTTGCAGCCTCTTTGCCTAGTTTTGGTACTTCAACAACCACCATGTCTTGCCTAGCATCTAGTGAAGGTGCCATGTAGGCACACACATTTGGGTTTTCTTTTAAAATTTCCTCTGTCAAATACATATACCTCTTCTTAATCATGGACTTGTCACACATGCGCTGAAACTTCTCTTTCAACTCCGTTTTATGCTCGCTGTTAGTAATGCGGAAGTAGTAATCTGGGTACGTGCTCTGATCAACGCAGTTGGGCGGAGTCGCCGTCCCGATCGCCATCACCGTCGCTGGTCCCTCGGCCCTCTGTGCCCTCCTCACTTCCTCCACTGTCACCATCTTCGCCGGAGAAAGAAATTCACAGGGGGCGGAGAGACACCGTGTGCGGTGGTGGTGGTGGTGGTGGTGGT
>NZ_JUEI01000188.1:0-1266 GCF_000802655.2 Paenibacillus sp. IHB B 3415
TGCTGTTAGTATTATTCGTGGACACCGGTTAAGAGACTAGAGATAATAAGACCAACGAGGAGGTGTCCACATGAGTGGAATCCGAAAGAGCTACAATGAAGAGTTTAAGCGGCAGGCGGTGCAGTATATCCAAGAGCAGACCAAGACGGTGGCGGAGCTGGCCCTGGAGCTGGACGTCCCCGCCAAAACCCTTCATCGATGGTTAGGGAAGTACCGACAGTTTCAGAGTGAGCCCGTAGCCAGCCCTGAAAAAGTTAGAGAGCTTGAACGTCAACTCAAAGAGCGCGATCAACAGTTGGCCGACCTGACGGAGGAAATGGCCATCCTAAAAAAAGCAGTGCACATCTTCAGCAATCCAAAGAACTGAGATTTCAGTGTATTGAAGATCATCGCTCCGAGTTCCCTGTGGAGAAGATGTGCCGCGTGTTTGAGGTATCACGGAGCGGTTATTACAAATGGAGAACAGCAAAGCCCAGCCCTCAAGCCACCCGCAAAACGTTGCTGCTCCAGCGGATTACCTATCATTTTAACGACTCCCACAGCCGTTACGGCAGCCCCAAAATCACGATTCTCCTGCAGCGTGAAGGGCACAAGGTGAGTGAACGCACGGTAGGAATGTACATGAGAGAGCTGGGTCTGCGCTCCTGTGTCGCAAAGAGGTTTCGCGTACACACGACCGACTCTAACCATCCTTTGCCTATTGCCCCTAACCTGCTGAACCAGCAATTCCACACCGAAGAGCCAAACCGGGCATGGGTGGCGGATATTACCTACATTCCCTGCCAGGAAGGGCGGATGTATTTGGCGAGCGTGCTGGACCTGTGCACCCGGGAGATCGTAGGCTGGCGGCTCAGCGACCGGATGACCACAGACCTCGTACAAGGCGCCCTAGACGTGGCCTACAAGGCGAAACGTCCCGGGAAGGGCTTGATTCACCATTCAGATCGGGGCTCACAATATGCTTCTACGGATTACCGGGAACGCCTGAAGAACTACCAGATGACCGCAAGCATGAGCCGCAAAGGGAACTGCTATGATAACGCCTGTATCGAATCTTTTCACAGCCTGTTGAAGAAAGAATTGGTGTACTGGACTCGATTTAAAACGAAGAAGCAGGCGTATGATGCCATCTACCAGTACATTGAATTTTTCTACAACCGTAAACGAATCCATGGAGCCCTGGGTTACGTATCCCCCGTTCAGTTTGCAGCGAGATTTAAGCGGGAAATCTCTTAGTTCAACGTCTACTTTCTTGACAGAAGTCCA
>NZ_JUEI01000189.1:0-1246 GCF_000802655.2 Paenibacillus sp. IHB B 3415
CAAGCCTGTTGATTCCCCATATTATGGTATGGATATAATTTCCAAAATACCCTTGTTCCTGAACAGACTAAACTGAACCTGCCACTCCAGCGGAAGACTAAATATACGCCAATGCTGCATAAATTCCCAAAAGGTCAGTTGAACAAAAACGGGCACGTTGGGGTGAATTTCATCATAAACACGTCTCAGCACCACATAGACGGCAAGGGCCACAAACAATTGGCTATATACCGCATTTTCGGTGGTCCCAAATAGACATGGCACGTTCAAATGCTGTTTAATCCAGCGGAAAAAGACTTCAATTTGCCAGCGAGCCTTGTAGATTTCAGCGATCACGTGGGCGGACTCATTTCTCAAATCGGTCACGACCCGCACGACTTCACCCCTGTCATTTTTAAATTCAACAACCCGGTGCCGATGGGCCGATTGGCATTTTCCCTGACCGATATAACAAGTAATATCGCGTACAATCGTTGTATCTCCCTCGGCCGGTCGATGGAGTTTACGCGGCTTTACCAAATGGAGATTGTCTTTGAGCCGAATCACGAACGACTGCCCATGAAGCACATATTGATCCAATCTGCTGATTTTTCCATACGCCCGATCCTGTACCAAAATGTAGTCAGGGTCTGCCAAAACCTCTCCAAACGGAGCGTCATTGCGCCTGGCGATGGATTCCTCCACATTCACGGGGGAACGCTGGCCATGAGAAACGGCGACATGCAGCTTAAGACCCGCTCTGAATTTTTTGTACGGGGCCCAGGACATTCGAGAGTTCGCAGCCGTAATCGTCGTCGAGTCAATTAACAGAAGATCTTTAGGCAAATTCAGATGCCGCCGGGTTTGACGGTTACATTTCTTGACGAGCAGTTGAAACATACGTTTGAAGATTTCGTAAGGAACCTCACCGGCTTTGCCGGAAAGTGTGGAGTAATGGACCTTGGGCAACCCGTAGCTTGGGCCTAATCGGGTGCTTTCACGGAAGCCGTTCCATTTCTGGTAGCAGGCTTGGACAAAGTAATCGAGCAGCAAACCAACGGTCATTTTATTTCCTGTATCCTCGTAGCCTTTGGTTTTTCCGATCAAGGTTTGGATATCTTCCGGTGTTAACACTTGTTTGAAAACAGCTGAAAATGGGGTATATTTATTCATGAGGTCGCCTCATTTCGGTTTGGTTTGGTCGTACTTACCATTACCCGAAATGGCGGCCTTTTTCGTCCCTTTTTTTGGGAAATCAACACGCCTA
>NZ_JUEI01000190.1:0-1228 GCF_000802655.2 Paenibacillus sp. IHB B 3415
TTAGAAGTCAAGGCAAAGGAGATTGAGGAACCTCGTATTGAGGGGACGGGAAAAGGCAGTAATAGTGCGCCTCACTTAATAAATATTGATGAATTTTTATCTGGGAATAAATCCTTTGATCAAGTACTTGATGACTATGCTAAGCATTACGTTGAGGTAATTAATACTAAAGGATGGTCTTGGGAAAAAAGTATCGCTGGAGGGGATAGTCTAACTGCTAAACAAAGAAAATTGATAAAAAGTAAAGCCGAGGAGTTAAATCTCATACCCAAAATTGAAGTGAAAAATGTTGATGGTATGCGTTATGGATTTGCTGATTTTGAAAGTGCAGGACTGGTAGTGCATACGGATGAGCTCCCAAAAGATTTGTGGAAAAAAGGTGATACAGAGCAGTTTGACTGGTTAAATAATAATCTTCCAGAAGAAGTAAGAAAACTGGTTGAAAACGGAACGTATACATGGCATCATACTGAAGTGCCAGGGAAAATGCAATTGGTCCCTTATGGAATTCATAATATTACAACTCACAATGGTGGCAGGTCTACGGGAATGTGGGCTGATGCGGCAAGATAATAAGAAGGAGAAAACAAATATGAAAATAAAACAAGAGTCAATAATTTATCCCTTACCATCTGATCAACTGTTATTGAAAGAAGAAGGTTTTTGGAGAGTTGAACTGCCATTAGCGTACAAAGAATTTATTAAAATAAATAATGGTGGTATTCCGGAAAATCGTTCGTTTATTTGCAATGATCATAGCTATGCAATTACTAGATTTCTATGCATACTTGCGGAACCAACAGAAAATGAGTTTGGAATATTCGATATTGACGCTACTAAATCCCAGCTTGATGAGCGACTAATTGATGATGAAGATTTAATAGGAGTTGCATTATTACCCATTGCTATTTTATTTGCAGGGGATTTTCTATGCTTAGATTTTCGTGAATCCAGAAATAATCCTAAAGTTTGCGTGTGGGATCACGCGAATTCTGGCGAATTCGACCCGGTAAGCTATCGTGTTACGGAAAGTTTTGAAGAATTCGTAACACTGTTGACTGAAGACAATCATTAGCACTACCAATCCAAGGTGATGTTCGGAATTCAATATTAACAGAGAGACTTCTAGCAACATCGTACTGACTAAGAAGATTTGAGCTTATGAAATACACTATCACCCAAGATCAGGAAGCAGGGGATCAGATTGTCTTCCGCCAAATTAATATTC
>NZ_JUEI01000191.1:0-1248 GCF_000802655.2 Paenibacillus sp. IHB B 3415
ATAAAATGCAATTATTGTGGAATCTTATTGAATTTGCGATAACGGTACTCAGCATATGTTTTGGTTGAATATTTTGCTGGGTTTTTCTCATGTAGAGGCACAATCATACTTGAGTGGAACTGGGACAAAAACAGACATATTAATATCGAGAACCAGCATAGACTTTTCCAATGCCAACCTCTCAGCTCAATAAAATGCAATTATTGTGGAATCTTATTGAATTTGCGATAACGGTACTCGGCATATGTTTTGGTTGAATATTTTGCTGGGTTTTTCTCATCAATGAGCTCTGGAAGAGGTCCAATCACTGCTTCATGAGGAGGCACGACAAACACAGCCCAAGACATTCTTGTCCTTTCTTTGTTCACCAAACTCCTGTGAAGAACACTCTTGTACTTACCATTGCTTAGTACCTCAAGTTGATCACCAACATGGACGAAGAGTGCATTTGGCAAGTAATTGACAGCTACCCAATTACCGTCTTTCCAAACTTGAAGACCGGGAACGTCATTGGGGACAAGTAAAGTGAGAGCAGACATGTCAGTGTGAGGTTCAACTCCGAGGGCGAGCTGAGGTTGTGGGCATGGTGGGTACATGTTGATTTTCATTTCAAATTCAATTTCATCACCACCCAAAGAAGAATTCAAAACCTTCCCATCCAAACCTAGTCCCTCTGAGAGAAGTTCAAATAACTTGTTGGTTGTTCTCATTATTTCCACATTGTATTCCTCTGTCACTCCCCTGTATGAAGAAGGGTTCTTAGGCCACATGTCAAGATTGAGCTTCTTAGGAGGGTGCATGACGTGAAAATAATAATCAATCCACTCAACTTTCTCATCAAAATTTTTAGTCATCTTTGTTCCATACCCTTCAAAACTCCCACTTGAAGGATCATTTGCATAGCTCTCTTTCTCCTCCTGTGGGAGCTTAAAGAACTCCTCCCCAACCTCTTTTAGCCGTCCGATCAACGAGGGCTCGACACCGTGATCCGTGATGAGGAAAAATCCCCATTCACTACAAGCCTTTGATAATGCATCGACCACCACATCGTGTGGTTGAGAGAGGGAGATCACGGGGACGGTGACACCTTCGATAGCCTTGCTGTTCTCCGGTTGCTCGTGGACCGGTCGGATAAATTTTGCAGGGAGCTCATGGAGAGTTACATGGGACAGGGCTTGCACTCTCTCTACCTCCATGTTTGTTTAATTGTTTCTATTTTTTGGGTGGTTCCTTTAGAATGTGCTTGGA
>NZ_JUEI01000192.1:0-1115 GCF_000802655.2 Paenibacillus sp. IHB B 3415
CGTTGTCAGCGCCGCTTACCGCGTCACCAGCAACTCTTATAATATATCACGTTCATTCGAGTAATGCAAGTTTTATTTTGAAATCACTTATTCAAGTCATTTCTCATTAAGTTTGCCACTCCAACAACGCTTACTTATAATACCCTATCTCTCTACTAAAAAGCAACCCTTTCCTAAATAAAAATAACCCGCTTAGTAATTAAGCGGGTTATCCTCAATGAAACTATGAATGCATCTGCTCTTAGTAGAACTTAGCTGCAGTATATTTACTTGCTACTTTAACCAGCTCTGCTTTTTTGCTGTTCTTGGCAAGTCCAGCATCAACTGTTGTATCAATAGTTACCCATTTGCCATTAAGGAACACTTCATTCCAAGCGTGGTAAGACGTCACATAACTTGTGTTACCCATAACCAGTTTGGTAGGAATGCCTTCACTGCGAAGCATAGTAGCGAACAAGGAAGCGTAATCGTAGCAGATCCCTTTCTTGGTAGCAAGGGTACTGTCGTTGTTAGGGATATAGTCTGTAGTTACACTGGAAGCCAGGGAATAATCATACTTCACATTGGCTACGATATAATTATAGATAGCCTTCACTTTGTCTTCATCTGATGTCAAACCTTGTGTAAGCTGCGCTGCTTTCAGAACTGCTTTATCGGAAGAACTCCATTTAACATTCTGTACGGAGCTCAGATATACGGCGTTGGCGTTGCTCAGGCTAAGATCTACTGTCTCGGAAGAAATTACTTTGTATTTGTTGCCGGTAGTGTTCTCAAGTACGGAAACCTTGTATGAACCGTTACCTTGTTGAAGCGGGAATGTTTCAGTTGGTTTGGAAGTGTATAAGTTGTAGGTGTAGCTGTTATTGTCTTTGGTGATCATCAGCTTAATCTTCTTATCCTTAGGAACATTATAAGAAACTCCGATAACACCCTGATCCAATTGACCTATGTTCAACCAGCCTGCATCTGCATTAGCAGCTTGAGCTGTACCTGTCTGCACCGACGTAACCACTACGAATAGTGTAACCAACATTAAATAGAACTTCTTCATTGGATAAAACCCCTTTCGGTAGCTGGCTGCCATCCTTACGGGAAGGCCCTTTAGCTTTGCGTCC
>NZ_JUEI01000193.1:0-1498 GCF_000802655.2 Paenibacillus sp. IHB B 3415
GATGGTACTTGGACCGAAGGGTCCTGGGAGAGTAGGACGCCGCCAAGCACTTAAGACCACTGTTGATTAACAACGGTGGTTTTTTGTTTTATATATGCTGAACAAAAAGATTCACTTAAAACCTAACGTCCATCACAGTAAAGAGTGGGCTTTTTTCTGCTGAGGATGCAAGAATCTCATGATTTTAGCTTGCGTCTTAGGGTGAAAATCTGATTACATATCAAAAATCCTGCCCATAATGCAACATTCTCCTCATGATCTCAGCTAGAATCCAAAATTGTTGTAAATCGCCGGTCACATAAGCATTAATCAGTTACTTGGTTGCTTGTATTCTAAAGTGCGGGTTATGTAGTTTTTTTGTGTATAGACTATAATTGGGATATATAACAAGGAGGTACCTATGTGATTATCTGGCTGAATGGAGCCTTTGGTTCAGGCAAAACGCAGACAGCGGATGAGCTCCGCCGCAGAATTCCACATTCGTATATTTTCGATCCTGAGAATGCAGGCTTTTATATCCGGGACAATATTCCAGCTGAATTATCAGAAGATGATTTTCAGAAACATCCTCTTTGGCGGGAGTTTACTTATTCAATGCTTAAATGCATAGATTCAGAATATAATGGAACGATTATTGTACCTATGACCCTAGTAGATCCAGACTACTTTATGCAGATTGTGGGTAGACTAAGAAGCGAAGGGATAGTAGTTCGTCATTTCACGTTGACTGCTTCCCCTGAGACCCTTCATAGCAGACTGAAGGACCGTGGGGAAGGCTGGAGCTCCTGGGCTGCTGTGCAGATGGAGAGGTGTCTTACAGGGCTGGAGAACAAGGTCTTTGAGTGTTATGTGGACACTGAGCAGATATCCATTCCAGAGGTAGCTGGAATTATTATGTCTCTGTTGGAGACCGGGGAATAGGAAACGGAGATCTTCAATGGCCTGTTCAGAATAGTGTTGAAGTGGAAGGATAATAGATTTTAATAATTATTGTGTTTCCTATTGTACTATACTCATATATTTGATATAATATTATTTGTTGTCGAAAGATTTTTTGTTGATATGGCTCGTTGGTCAAGGGGTTAAGACACCTCCCTTTCACGGAGGTAACATGGGGTCGAACTCATATATTTGATATAATATTATTTGTTGTCGAAAGATTTTTTGTTGATATGGCTCGTTGGTCAAGGGGTTAAGACACCTCCCTTTCACGGAGGTAACATGGGTTCGAATCCCATACGAGTCACCATAATCTTCTTTGAATCATGGGATGAGAAATCCCTGGGTTCGTTGGAGGATAGGCTTCGGAAGGAATACTTCGCAATCTCGTAACGGAGTGAAGAGTATCCCATACGAGTCACCATATTCTTCTTCAATCTCTAAGGTTGAAAAAAATAATGATTGTATATCTCATGAGAATGTGTTATGATCATTAAGTTGCTTCTTCGATGGAGGCTTAGCTCAGCTGGGAGAGCATCTGCCTTACAAGCAGAGGGTC
>NZ_JUEI01000194.1:0-1098 GCF_000802655.2 Paenibacillus sp. IHB B 3415
ATTTTCATCACTTTCATTCATTCACATTTTTAATTTTCAAAAGCAAAGGTAGAGCAAAGCAGAGCAATGGCTTCACTGGCAGCATCAACGGCGGCTGCCTCCCTTGGCGTGTCAGAAATGCTCGGAAACCCTCTCCGGAGTGGCGTAACGAGATCGGCACCTCCTCCCACCGCGACATCTAGCCCTGCCACCTTCAAGACCGTCGCACTTTTCTCCAAGAAGAAGGCTGCACCTCCCAAAAAGGCTGTCGTCTCCCCTGTTGATGACGAGCTCGCCAAGTGGTACGGTCCCGACAGAAGAATTTTCTTGCCGGAGGGGCTGTTGGACAGATCAGAAATTCCGGCATACCTCACCGGAGAAGTCCCTGGAGATTATGGTTACGATCCTTTTGGGCTTAGCAAGAAACCAGATGACTTTGCCAAGTACCAAGCATATGAGCTAATTCATGGCAGGTGGGCAATGTTGGGGGCTGCTGGCTTCATCATCCCTGAGGCCTTCAACAAATTTGGTGCTAACTGTGGCCCTGAAGCTGTTTGGTTCAAGACAGGAGCTCTACTCCTTGATGGTAACACACTGAATTACTTTGGAAAGAACATCCCCATTAATCTTATATTCGCTGTCATCGCTGAAGTTGTTCTTGTTGGTGGTGCTGAATACTACAGAATCATCAATGGATTGAATTTGGAGGACAAGCTTCACCCAGGCGGTCCATTCGATCCATTGGGGCTTGCAAAGGATCCAGACCAGGCTGCAATACTGAAGGTGAAGGAGATCAAGAACGGTAGACTTGCAATGTTTGCAATGCTCGGTTTCTTCATCCAAGCTTATGTAACGGGAGAAGGTCCAGTTGAAAACCTCGCCAAACATCTAAGCGATCCGTTTGCAAACAACTTGCTCACTGTGCTTGCTGGATCTGCTGAAAGAGCTCCTACCCTGTGAATCAATGCATGTGCCTTTGATCTGAGTACTTTTGAATGAACATTATTGTAACTACCAAGTACTTGATTAGACAGACATGTTTCTGAATTCTGATTTAGTTAATCACCTTTGCAATATTGGAGTACTCTTGCAATTCTCAATATTTCTCTCAATTTTGAG
>NZ_JUEI01000196.1:0-1049 GCF_000802655.2 Paenibacillus sp. IHB B 3415
AACAAGAACCACAAGGATAGTCACTGAAATGAAACACACAAGCATATAATACAAAACATACCCTTCCAAGATCACAACCCCCCTCTCTCTCTCTCCTCACCGGAATTCAGGTCGGTAAAGATGGCAACCATTACGGCACAAGCATCCACCGCTGTCTTCCGGCCACGTGCCGCCAAATCCCAGTTCCTTACCGGTTCTTCCGGCAAGCTCAACAGAGAAATTTCACTTAAATCAAAATCTTCATCACCAAGATCATTCAAAGTTGAAGCCAAAGGTGAATGGTTACCGGGATTGCCCTCACCAGACTACCTTAATGGCAGTCTCCCTGGTGACAATGGATTTGATCCTCTAGGCCTTGCAGAGGACCCTGAGAACCTAAAATGGTACATCCAAGCCGAGCTTGTGAACAGCCGGTGGGCCATGTTAGGGGTCACCGGAATGCTGCTGCCAGAAGTGTTCTCAACTATCGGAATAATCAATGTCCCCAAATGGTACGATGCAGGAAAAGCCGAGTACTTCGCGTCATCGTCAACTCTGTTCGTGATTGAGTTCATCTTGTTCCACTACGTTGAGATCCGACGATGGCAGGACATCAAGAACCCAGGAAGTGTCAACCAAGATCCTATCTTCAAGAACTATAGCTTGCCTCCCGGTGAGGTTGGGTACCCTGGTGGCATTTTCAATCCCCTGAATTTTGCACCCACCCAGGAGGCCAAGGAGAAGGAGCTTGCCAACGGGAGATTGGCAATGTTGGCATTCTTGGGATTCATCGTTCAGCACAATGTGACCGGAAAAGGGCCATTCGACAACCTCTTGCAGCATCTCTCCGACCCATGGCACAACACAATTATTCAGACATTCCAGGGTTACTGAATCGATAAGAAGCTAAAGGAAGATCTTGTATCGTCTATCATGCATCCGTGAATGAAATGGTTTTTGAGTGAGATTCATGCTTCGTTGTAAAACAATGAACCTTCAATGTACAGTGGAACTAAGATGGAACTATGGCATTATCGTTTATACTAAAACGATATTAATTTCAAAAAAAA
>NZ_JUEI01000197.1:0-1041 GCF_000802655.2 Paenibacillus sp. IHB B 3415
TCTTGCTATTCAGCCAACTGAATTATGAAATTGACTCTTCTGTACAACTATATCTGCCCGAAGCGGCGAGAAACCATCTATAAGGGGCATTTTAATTGCACGGAATACAACTAAACGAATAATTGGTTATAAATCAGGCGATTTAGTTGTACAAAGTGCAATTAAGCATACACGTACCACGCACCGCATTCCGCATACCATAATAGCGTCACTGCAAACTCTCAGAAGGTTCCTCTATAAACAAACAGCAAACAAGCCCCCGCATCCGGAAGCCTGTCCTCATGCAGCTCTATGCTATTGCGCGTTCTCATCCATATACATGACTTCCCACAGATGACCGTCGATATCCTGAAAGCTCCAATTGTACATAAAGCCATGGTCGACCGGATCATTGAACGGTTTGCCGCCGGCCCCAAGTGCCTTATGCACCAGTTCGTCCACCTCTGCCCTGCTTGCTGCGGAGAAGGCGAGAATGACCTCCGTGTGTCCGGCAGTATCCACAACCGATTTCGAAGTGAAGGTGTTAAAAAATTCCTTGGTCAGCAGCATGGCAAACGTGTTGTCATTGATGATCATGCATGTTGCGTTCTCATCCGTGTACTGCGGGTTGAACTCAAATCCGAGTGCGGTAAAAAAGTTGATCGAATCCTGCAGATTACTCACCGGCAAATTAACAAAAAGCTGGCCTGCCTTATATCCCACTTTCTAATCACCTCTGCATCCATGGAGTGTGTTCCGCACTATTATAGCATGAACTTGTCTCAGGCAAAAAGTTGCGGAAGCATTGTTGAGAGTGTGAATGAAGGTGCGGATGCGGGTGCGTTAGCTAGTGCGGATGCAGATGCAGGGGCAGGTGCGTTAGCTAGTGCGGGTGCAGATGTAGGTGCAGTTGCGTTAGCTAGTGCGGATGCAGATGTAGGTGCAGTTGCGTTAGCTAGTGCGGATGCAGGTGCGGGGGCAGGGGCAGGTGCGTTAGTTAGTGCGAGTGCGGATGCGGGGGCAGAAGCAGATGCGTTAGTTAGTGCGAGTGCGGATGCGGGG
>NZ_JUEI01000198.1:0-1033 GCF_000802655.2 Paenibacillus sp. IHB B 3415
GGCAGGGCGCGTCGATCGACTTCGCCCTGACGCGGACTGTGCGCGACAGTGCCGCGATGCTTGATCTGCTTCAGGTGGTGCAGCCGGAAGCTGCTTTTCAGACCCCGCTGTATCCGGGGGTCTATCTGGATGATCTGCTGAAGCCTGCGCAGCGGAAGCTGCGGATTGCGTACACTACAGCTTCGCCGGTGGGTACACCGGTATCGGAAGAAGCTGTACAAGCTGTGATGAACACTGTAAAGTGGCTGGAATCGGAAGGCTATGCGGTTGAGGAAAAGCTGAGTCCGGTTAACGGGGTCAGACTGATGGATAACTACTATACGATGAATGCCGGTGAGGTATCG
Organism: Paenibacillus sp. IHB B 3415; assembly: GCF_000802655.2. Taxonomy (NCBI): domain Bacteria; kingdom Bacillati; phylum Bacillota; class Bacilli; order Caryophanales; family Paenibacillaceae; genus Paenibacillus; species Paenibacillus sp. IHB B 3415. The sequence continues at coordinate 345 of NZ_JUEI01000198.1, forward strand.
GCGATGTTCCTGTCGCTCGAGAGCGGTATGGGCCGCACGATTGCGGCAAGCGAAGTGGATATTGTTACCTGGGTGCTGGCCGAAGCCGGTAAACAGGTCTCAGCTGCAGAATTCGTACACAGTCTGCATGAATGGGATGTGGCCGCCGCGCAGATGGCGGCGCTGATGGACCGTTTCGACCTGTACATCACGCCTGCGAATGCGGATTCCGCACCGAAGGTCGGGGAGCTGACCCAGACGCCTGAGGAGATTCAGCAGCTGCTGGAAGTCAGCAGTCTGTCCAAAGACGCTCAGCAGCGGATGATCTACGAGATGTTCGAGCCCAGCCTAACCTATACGCCTTTCACCCAGCTGGCGAATCTGACCGGTCAGCCAGCGATGAGCGTACCAGTGCATCTCACGGCGGAAGGCCTGCCGATCGGGGTTCAGGTCATGGCCTCCAAAGGCCGTGAGGACCTGCTGCTCCAGCTGGCCGCTTGCTTGGAACAATCACCGCTGTGGGTAGGTATGCAGGGCAATCCGCTGTTTGCCTGATATGTATTTGCTGAGGCTGAGTGTGTGTAAAGCTGGACGAGATGCAGACTGACTGCGGCTGCGTGCGATGTACGCTGGCGGAACGAGGGCTATACGACTAATAAGTGGAATAACACAGACTGTTGAAAAAGTCGATTTTCAAGCTGCTACATTCC
>NZ_JUEI01000199.1:0-1020 GCF_000802655.2 Paenibacillus sp. IHB B 3415
ATTTTCTCCAGTGTCTCCAAAGAAATGTTGCGGTCCCCTCGTTCAACCCCGCCGATATAACTGTAATGAAGTGATGCTACTTCCGCCAGTTGTTCCTGGGTCCATCCTTTGGCTTTTCGAAGCTCACGTATCCGACTTCCTACACTTTCTGGTAAATTCACGGGATCACCTCAGATATGCTCAATCCTCAAAAGCTCGCCGTACCTCTCTAACAATCTTATTCAAAGTGTTTATTTGCTTAACACTCAACTCACTAACAGTAACCGCATACTCATCAATGGCTCCCCGCTGCGCGGCTTCGACCTCATTAAGATCATCAATATTATGAAAAAGTTCCAACGGTTGAATTTTCAAAGCGACTACTATCTTCTCCAGTGTATCTATAGAAAAATTCCGTTCCCCACGTTCTACGGCCCCTATGTATGCATCATCCAAGTTGGAGAGTTCTGCTAACTGTTGTTGTGTTAGTCCTTTTGCTTTTCTTATAGCTCGAATTCGATCTCCGACAGTATTCCGTAAGTCTGTCATAGTAATCACCTTTTCCAAAGGTTAAGAGGGCAAAATACTACTAGCGGTGAGAAGAAACCCATTATCGATATTAAGCGGGGAGTTATAATCTTTGTAGCATTTTTAAAGGTCGTGCTTCTTTTCTTCCCAATCCAAAACCGACTTTAGTACACTAAGCGCCATCTCCTGGTCTGCTGATGGACGTTCAATAAGTAACTCTACAATTTGACTAATTGCATCCTTCTGCTTCATGGGTCCAATGTAACGGAACAATTCCTCTAATGATATACCCAGACCTCCAACTACTTTTTCCAAAGTCTCAAGCGTAAGGTTCTTCTCTCCACGTTCTACTTGTCCCACATAATTCGTATGTAAACCTGACCGTTCTGCAAGCTGCTCTTGCGAAAGGTTTATTTCTTTGCGTACTCTTCGAATACGTTCTCCAATTCTTTGTACAAGCTCGGACTTGGATTCATCTGGCATCTTGGCTCACCCCATGGAGTAGATATTTCT
>NZ_JUEI01000200.1:0-973 GCF_000802655.2 Paenibacillus sp. IHB B 3415
GTACGGTTTGATGAGGAGGGGCTGGGTCATACCAGCCTTTTACTCTAGTATAGACTCCAGGAGACGGCTGGCATTCAACAAAAGAGCAGACGAGCACTGACTCGTGGTTCTAAGTTTGTCCCTATTCCGATATGTATGAGATTAACGGGTGTGCGGCACCGGCTGCGCCAGTAATCATTCATAGGAGGGGATTGCAATGGGATGGTGGAACACGAAATGGCTGGGCAGAGATGCAGAAGGGGCGAATAATGCCCATACGGAAGAAGAGTGGGGTACGGTATACCATGAGGTCCGCAAAGCGCAGTCGGAATGGGAACGGGCATATCTGATGTTTGATGAGGCGATGGGGCAGGACCAGATTGATTATGCCATCTATATACTCGAGGCGGCCGAGCGTAAATACCAGATCCATCTTAAGCATGCCAAGAGACTGGGGCTGAACCGGAGCCAGCTGCCGATGTAACCGGAATAATTATTGAGGGGGATCGCAATGCTGAGAACTGTTGCAATGGGTGTGCTGATTCTGTCAGGGCTTCTGTTAATTCTAATTGTATTCAGAAAAAAACTGGGGTGGGCATGGATGAGTGTATTCGGAACTCATCTTATTCTGGCTGCAATCGGCATTTATATCGTTAACTTCTCCGGTATTCTAACGGATGTTCACATCCCGCTGAATCCCACAACCATAGGCGCAGTAACGATTCTTGGGCTGCCCGGGGTACTAATGCTGCTGGGTTTAAAATTAACTTTGTTTTAATGGTTGACGAGGGTTGTTGATTTATGATACATTAAGTCTCGGCCCTTTGAGCAAGATGTTCTCGGATAACTTGCTGAAAGCTAAAGCGAAAAAAGAAATTAAAAAAACGCTTGACTGAAACAAAGGTGCTGTGATATATTATAAAGGTCGCTGCTGAAACAAACGTCGGCGACGAAAGATGAGACATTGATCTTTGAAAACTGAACAACGAGTGAG
>NZ_JUEI01000201.1:0-963 GCF_000802655.2 Paenibacillus sp. IHB B 3415
GGAAGCCCTTGACTGTCCCAAGACCCGGGGTCAGGTCCGCCAGGAAGCTGTTATCCTACATCATGCTTACCTCTACTTTACCTGAATCTAGGAACCCGAAAATATTGCTAAAAAAAGATACCTTGAACAGCACGAAGCAATCCAAGGTAGAAAGATTAGGAAATCATTTTATATAACCCGTCTTAGTTTTATCTACTTTTACATCGACAATTGTATCATGTTCAATTCTTATGAGAACCCAAAAATCTTTTTCACAATTGGGACAACAGACGTATCCTTCTCCAATTGAACTTCCGTCATATGGTCTTTTCTGGTGTGGGGGCCTGGCCTGCCCTATTGCCCATGTTAATTTATCCCCCAGTTTATAAGTATCCAGATTCATCATACCCATTTTAAATTCGGCTTCTGTATTAACAATCGCTCCACATCTAGGGCATTCTTCTTTTATTAAAAGTAAGTTGTACATGTCTTACCACCTATTCTCTTAAAGGATTACGTATTGGCACTCCTAAATTAGGTAAGGTGTGCTTATAGTGATTGTATAATCTTCTTTCATAAGTAAATGCCTCATAACCTGTCGCCTTTGCAAATGCCCCTAGGGCAGCGTCACCACGTCCATGAGATGTTTTAACTGACCTGAAGACTTGCTGAAAAGCAGAAGTTTCTGATATTGCTTTTGCTTGTGAGCCTCCAAAGACACCTACTCCCTCCTGTTGTAAAAACGCTTTACGTGAAGTTCTTTGAGCAGTGGTACTAACGTTAAGAAACTCATTGTATTGATTAGGTGTAATATAAGTCTTCCCTTGACGAATAATATTCAGCGCTATTGTATCGCTTTTTTCGGCTGCAGCAATTAAGAAGTTATTATCAGCAAAAATCGGATTTCTTGATGCAGAAATCTTTATCTCCTTAACCCCAAACCCCAACAACTTCCCAATCCCCTTGCCCGCCAGCACTGCCCCT
>NZ_JUEI01000202.1:0-949 GCF_000802655.2 Paenibacillus sp. IHB B 3415
CTGGGTCAAACCAGGGGACCTAATGCCAACCCTCTTAGAGATGTTGTCTCTATGGGCACTGGCAAATTCACCATGGGGAATGAATTATGGTATGGACCGGACCGACTGAAGTACTTGGGACCCTTTTCAGCTCAGACTCCGTCGTACCTCACCGGAGAATTTCCCGGCGATTATGGATGGGACACTGCTGGTTTGTCTGCTGATCCTGAGGCCTTTGCCAGGAACAGAGCTCTTGAGGTCATCCACGGGCGATGGGCCATGCTCGGAGCCCTAGGCTGCATCACCCCAGAAGTCCTTCAGAAATGGGTACGGGTGGCCTTCAAAGAGCCAGTATGGTTCAAAGCCGGAGCCCAAATTTTCTCCGAAGGTGGCCTAGACTACTTGGGCAACCCTAACCTAGTACATGCCCAAAGCATCCTCGCCGTGCTGGGCTTCCAAGTTGTTCTAATGGGCCTCGTTGAGGGCTTCCGCATCAATGGCCTCCCCGGAGTAGGAGAGGGAAACAATCTCTACCCCGGTGGCCAATACTTTGACCCATTGGGTCTTGCCGATGACCCGGTCACCTTTGCCGAGCTCAAAGTGAAGGAGATCAAGAATGGGAGGCTAGCTATGTTCTCAATGTTTGGGTTCTTTGTCCAAGCTATTGTGACTGGGAAGGGCCCACTTGAGAACCTCTTGGACCACCTTGAAAACCCTGTGGCTAACAATGCTTGGGTCTATGCCACCAAGTTTGTGCCTGGGTCATAAGTTCATTGAGAATGGGTGATTGTGTAGATAGCTTGTGTTGTGCAATTATGTACTATGGATTTGGTGGTGTTGCTAGTTTTGATTATGATGAATTACCTAATTGGTGTTGAGATGACAAAAATCGAAGAGCATGAATGAGAATTTTATTTTAAAAAATCGCATTATTAATAATAAAATTAGTGTCAACATTATTCAAAAAAAA
>NZ_JUEI01000203.1:0-940 GCF_000802655.2 Paenibacillus sp. IHB B 3415
TTTCACTACTACCCCAACCTCCCTATCATACCCACATTACAATTCATACACTTGGAGGAAGGAAAAAAAAAATAGAGAGACCTAAAAATGGCTTCTACAGCATGTTTCTTGCACCACCATGCACTCTCCAACCCAACTAGAACTCAATCACAGCGTTATGTGCCAACCACCACCATCACCACCAAGCCCAACAGAGTAGTCTGCAAGGCACAGAAACAGGCTGTCCAAGAAGAGGATGGCGGCGCTGCCGATGCCGTGTCGAGGCGGTTGGCACTCACTGTGCTTGTTGGAGCTGCAGCCATTGGCTCCAAGGTTTCTCCTGCTGATGCCGCCTATGGCGAAGCTGCCAATATATTTGGGAAGCCAAAGACAAATACAGATTTCTTGCCATACATTGGAAATGGATTCACGGTTCAAATTCCAGCAAAATGGAACCCAAGCAAAGAGGTGGAGTTTCCTGGTCAAGTTCTTAGGTACGAGGACAACTTCGATCCCAACAGCAATGTCTGTGTCATGGTCACCCCTACCGACAAGAAATCTATCACCGACTTCGGCTCTCCTGAAGATTTCCTCTCCAAGGTGGACTATTTGCTAGGGAAACAAGCCTACTCCGGCAAAACCGAAGCCGAGGGTGGTTTCGAACCGAATGATGTAGCAACTGCTAATATATTGGAGACTTCAACTCCGGTGGTTGGAGGCAAACCCTATTACATCATAAGTGTGCTGACAAGGACTGCCGACGGAGATGAAGGCGGCAAACACCAACTGATTACCGCCACCGTCTCCGGCAGTAAGCTTTACATCTGCAAAGCCCAAGCTGGTGACAAGAGATGGTTCAAAGGAGCTAAGAAGTTTGTTGAGAGTGCTGCAACTTCTTTCAGTGTTGCTTAATTTATATTTCTCTTTCTATATATATATATATACATTGATCAAATGTGGT
>NZ_JUEI01000204.1:0-1369 GCF_000802655.2 Paenibacillus sp. IHB B 3415
TTTTTTTTGAAATAGAAACAACACAGATTTCAAATTGGAAAACCGGTACTCAGGGACCTTAGTTAAAAACATGGGCTGATCTGATACCAACCCCAGTACGAAACCCTAAAAACCATGACAAATACACTTTCAGACAGCATTAGTCTAGGGAGCCATGTCCCAAAATTCATTTTTATTCAGATTCTCGCATCACTCATAAAGCAAAACAACAACACAGAAGCATATATGCGTATTAAAGCCAATCCTTCCACACACAACTTAGCAAGTGTTTGCCATGTGAACGATCAAATCAACCACACGCGTGCTGTAACCCCACTCGTTGTCATACCATGCCACCAACTTAACAAAGAAATCATTCAAAGCAATCCCAGCCTTGGAATCAAAGATGCTCGACCTGCTGTCGCCCACAAAGTCAGTGGATACCACGTCATCCTCGGTGTAACCCAAGATCCCCTTCATGTTTCCCTCAGACGCTGCCTTGATAGCAGCTTTGATTTCATCATAAGTAGCCTTCTTTTCCAGCCTCACAGTGAGGTCAACCACTGAGACATCGACAGTGGGAACACGGAAAGCCATTCCAGTCAATTTCCCATTAAGTGCAGGCAGCACCTTACCAACAGCCTTGGCAGCTCCAGTGCTGCTAGGAATGATATTGAATGAAGCAGCTCTTCCACCTCTCCAGTCCTTGCTTGATGGTCCATCAACAGTTTTTTGTGTGGCTGTGATGGAGTGCACGGTAGTCATGAGACCCTCAACGATGCCAAACTTGTCATTGATAACCTTAGCAAGGGGGGCAAGACAGTTGGTAGTGCAGCTAGCATTGGAAACAATGTGAAGATCTGGCTTGTAATCCTTCTCATTGACACCCATAACAAACATGGGAGCATCCTTACTAGGGGCTGAAATGATAACCTTCTTTGCACCACCCTTCCAGTGGACTCCACAATGAATTCGGCTCCAGTCTCAGCCCATGGGATCTCCTCTGGGTTCCTAAGGCCAAAAACAGCTACTGCTTTCTCACCAAAGAGAAGGGTCTTGGAATCCTTCACTTTGAGTTCATGATGCTTCCATTGACCGTGAACACTATCATACTTGAACATGTAAGTCATGTAATCAGTGGTGATGAAGGGATCGTTGACAGCGACGAGCTCAACATCATCTCTTTGCAGAGCCACTCTGGCCACCAACCGGCCAATCCTTCCAAAGCCATTGATTCCGATCTTGATCTTGCCCATGATCTTAAGCGAGGAGAGGGAACAGACTGTAGAGAGTGAGTGATAAAGGGAGAGAGGGAGAGAGAGAGCTGCGGAGCGGAGGAAATGAAACTTGTAGGGTTTAGTAGATAGACAAAGAAAAGCTGTGGTGGAGG
>NZ_JUEI01000205.1:0-1152 GCF_000802655.2 Paenibacillus sp. IHB B 3415
TTGAGGGATTTCATAGTAGCCCCAAACAGAGCACAGCAACCAACTTTGTATTGAGAAAATGGCAACTCAAGCACTGGTCTCTTCATCATCTCTTACCTCCTCAGTGGAGGCTGCAAGGCAGATTCTAGGCGGAAGGCCAGCTACCCATTCTTCAAGAAGGAAGGTCTCTTTTGTTGTTAGGGCAGCTACTACTCCCCCTGTTAAGCAAGGAGCAGATAGACCTCTCTGGTTTGCCTCCAAGCAAAGTCTCCCTACTTAGATGGCAGCCTGCCCGGCGACTACGGATTCGACCCGCTCGGCTTGTCCGACCCAGAAGGTACCGGAGGCTTCATCGAGCCCAGATGGCTAGCCTATGGCGAGATCTTCAACGGCCGTACCGCCATGGTCGGCTCTATCGGATGCATCGCCCCAGAAATCTTGGGCAAACTCGGCCTAATTCCGCCAGAAACCGCTCTGCCGTGGTTCAAAACAGGCGTGATCCCGCCCGCTGGGACCTACGACTATTGGGCTGACCCATACACTCTTTTTGTTTTCGAATTGGCACTAGTGGGCTTTGCAGAGCACAGGAGGTTCCAGGCTTGGTACAACCCAGGCTCAATGAGTAAACAGTACTTTTTGGGCCTGGAGAAATATTTGGGCGGGACGGATAACCCTGCATACCCTGGTGGGCCACTGTTTAACCCACTTGGGCTTGGAAAGGATGAGAAGTCAATGAGGGATATGAAGTTGAAGGAGGTAAAGAACGGGAGGTTGGCCATGTTGGGTATGTTGGGTTTCTTTGTGCAGGCGTTGGTGACTGGGGTTGGACCCTTCCAGAACCTTCTGGATCATTTGGCTGACCCTGTCAACAACAATGTCTTGACCAACCTCAAGTTCCACTAATGAGCTTCTCCCTCCTATACATTCTCTCTCTCTCATTTGGGATAGTATGTGCAGAGTTTATTTGGTATATTATCTGTAATCTGTAACAAATGACACTCTGTACTTGAAGATCAGTTTAATGGTGGTGTTTACCATAATTTGAATGGGTTGTTCATGATTTTTTAAATTTAATTTTAATGTGATGTTATTACCCTCAAGTACTACTCAAATTCGAGCCTTTAATTGGCATAACTAAAGGGAGAAATCTATGCTTTACACCCTAACAAGGTG
>NZ_JUEI01000206.1:0-848 GCF_000802655.2 Paenibacillus sp. IHB B 3415
ATTCTACTTTTTTCCGATCAGCACCACAATGGCCGAAGAGAAGCACCACCACCACCACTTCCACCACCACAAGGACGACGAAGACAAGCCCATCGATTCAGCTCCTTATTCCGGCACCACCACCGGATATGGTGACACCACCACCGGATATGGTGGCACCACCACCGGCTACGGTGGCGTTGAAGAAGTGACCACCTATGGTGAGACCACCAACGCCTATGGAAGCGGTGGTGGAGGGAGTGAGTATAGTGAGAGTACTGGTGTTTATGGAACTACAGCACCTCCTCGTTTTTCTGAGGAAACCCCTGATTATGAGAAAGAGGTTAAGCAACACAAGCACCGTGAGCACCTTGGTGAGCTTGGTGCTGTTGCTGCTGGCACTTTTGCCTTGTATGAGAAGCATCAGTCAAAGAAAGACCCAGAGCATGCCCACAAGCATAAGATAGAGGAAGAGATAGCAGCTGTGGCTGCAGTTGGATCTGGTGGGTATGCATTCCATGAGCATCATGAGAAGAAAGATGCCAAGGAAGAAGATGAAGAGTCCCATGGCAAGAAGCACCACCACCTCTTTTAACTTTTGAGTGGCTTGCTCTGTACTATGTCTTCTGCTTTTTTTCATCTTTAATTTGTGGTTTGTCTTTAATTTTATTAAGTGATCAAACTACCCTAAATAATTATAGTTTGTGTTGAGTCAGTTTGTGGTTGATTACTGGGTCTTTGGTTTCTATGCCATGACCTGGTATGAGGGTTGCAGGTGTTATCTTGGCCCTGTTATCATGTGATGTTTATAATAATTGTGTTTTGAGTTGTTTATTATAGCTTTCAATCTCTTGGTTATGTGTGTTTTG
>NZ_JUEI01000207.1:0-844 GCF_000802655.2 Paenibacillus sp. IHB B 3415
CCTCAAGGGTTTAAGTCGATTTTCTAGGTGCGAAAGTTGAGTTAATAATAGTATTAGCAGTATTTTACGGAGGTTATTTCAAAAATAATAAAGAGATTGAATTTTTCCACGATAAGTTTGGAATACCGCTCCCAAAAGAAAGCGAAATTATATACAGTTATAAATCATATGGAGCATTGGGCGATGGATACCGGTTATATATCTATCAGGTCACTTCTAAGAGCATGATTGATATAGTAAAAAAGGGCCACGCAAATCATTGGTCTGAACTTCCTCTTCCATCAGATTTCACAGCTTCATTCTCCAAGAAAATTAGGGCGATCACAGACGAGACAACATCGAAGCTAATAACGCTTGATGCTGCACGGGGGTACTATATGATTAGAAATAACCAAACGAATGCTTCTATTACAGGAACTAATGTATTTAATTCCAGCTTCGACAACGTAATGATCGGAATTATGAATCTTGATAATAATAGAATTTATTTATTATCGTATAACATGTGAGATTCCGAAATATATAGATTGAACTTGAAACCTTTTACGGTGTTCAAGCGGGTATTTATGCTTTGCAAATACGAAATATTGGAAATACAGAGGTTAGTGGATAAGGATCAATCAGCCGGGTTTTCATTTGTTTCATTTGTGAGTAACGCACTGGGATACAATTTATCTAATGTTGATTCATCTACTTTTAAGAAGAACTTGTTTTCAAAAATTAGTTGATTCGTATTATATTAGATCCGATTTGATCTAACTTTCTGGCTATCTCAGATTCCTTGAATATACTTTCGGTTCGGCCCCCTAATTATGGAGACATTCTGCTAAAAACTCGTGTTTTC
>NZ_JUEI01000208.1:0-838 GCF_000802655.2 Paenibacillus sp. IHB B 3415
TCACCATGACGGCTGACTGGATGCCTGGCGAGCCAAGGCCACCCTATCTTGACGGCTCCGCACCCGGTGATTTCGGGTTCGACCCGCTTCGTCTGGGTGAAGTCCCAGAAAACCTTGAAAGATACAAGGAGTCTGAACTCATTCACTGCAGATGGGCTATGCTTGCTGTTCCAGGGATCCTAGTTCCAGAGGCCTTGGGATTGGGCAACTGGGTACAAGCTCAAGAGTGGGCAGCAATCCCTGGAGGACAAGCCACCTACCTTGGCCAACCTGTCCCATGGGGCACCCTCCCAATCATCTTGGCCATTGAATTCCTTGCCATCTCCTTCGTCGAGCACCAGCGCAGCATGGAAAAGGACCCTGAGAAGAAGAAGTACCCCGGTGGAGCTTTCGACCCATTGGGATACTCCAAAGACCCAGTCAAGTTTGAGGAGAACAAGGTCAAAGAAGTAAAAAATGGCCGGCTTGCCTTGTTGGCTTTCGTGGGGATCTGTGTTCAACAGTCCGCTTACCCAGGGACAGGACCGTTGGAGAACCTGGCAACTCACTTGGCTGATCCATGGCACAACAACATTGGCGATATCATTATCCCTAGATCAATTTCTCCATGATAATTTTTACCCATACCCATTGTAAAACTCCATGTGACAGTATGTAATGTAGCAAAATTGCATATGTTTGATGTATTACTATGACCTTTCTCTGCTAGTATATCAGTTGACTCCAGGATAAAATTTTATCCTTATTTTAGCTGTGAAATGGAATGTTGGGAACAAAAACTCAAAACAGAATTGGAAGTATTCTCAACAATATTATACATTGAAGAAACAATGGTAAG
>NZ_JUEI01000209.1:0-812 GCF_000802655.2 Paenibacillus sp. IHB B 3415
CTTGGAATTGAATGCCTTCAGTTCTATCATCCATTGTTTGATAATACTTTGGGTTTGTTTTGGGGGAGGGTGATTGTTGAGATGGGTCTAACTGGTAAGTTGGTAAGGCAAGTGGAGATCAAGTCTGATGGTGATGCGTTCCATGAACTCTTTAGAGATAAACCACACCATGTCTCCACCATGTCCCCTGGGAACATACATGGCGTTGATTTGCATGAAGGTGATTGGGGACATGTTGGCTCTGTCATTTCTTGGAACTATACTCATGATGGGAAAAAGAAGGTTATTAAGGAGGTTATCGAAGCAATAGATGAGGAAAACAAGTCAGTAACCTTCAAGGTTATTGGAGGAGATGTCACAGAGCTGTACAGGACATTCAAAATCACTGTTCATGTGGATACAAAGGGCGAAAACAACTTGGTGACATGGACTTTTGAGTATGAGAAGAAGAGTGAGGATGTTGAAGATCCAAATACCTTGATGGATTTCGCCATCAATGTCTCCAAAGATATTGAGAGTCACCATCTCAAGTCATAGACACCTTTGGGCGTGTGTGTGTCAAATGTCAATCTTACCAGCTAATAATTGCAGTGTGGTGAAACTTCTAAGTAAGTGTGTAAGATAAAATAAATAAATAAGTGAAACTTCTAAGTGAGTGTGTAAGATTAAATAAATAAATAAGTTAACTCTTTTCTCTAATAGCTTAAGTTCCAGAGGGTATTATCAATGCACGAATATCGTGTATTTAGTTCCTAATATTTATAAGCCAAATATATACGAGTATGGGATAAGCTTAAGTTAGAATGCTCTCA
>NZ_JUEI01000210.1:0-771 GCF_000802655.2 Paenibacillus sp. IHB B 3415
AAAAAAGAACAAAAAATAGAAAGTAGAGAGGAATTGGAATCATAGTCTCAAAGTTCTCATTTTACAGACACACACAGAGAGAGACTAAAGTACACTCTAAACTCTCTTTGTCTAGTTAACGGTGACTTTGCCAACCATGCCAGCACCTTGGTGAGGAGTACAGTAGAAACCATAACTACCTTTCTCAGTCAAAGTCACAGCATACGTCTCTCCCGGAGCATTCAGAAGGTCCTCATCACTCATCGATATCTTCGTCGCGTCCACCCCAGAAGGCACCTCGTCCTCATCGAACACCACGTTGTGTGGGAACCCTGCATTGTTCTTGAACACTATCTTCTCCCCCGCAGCCACTGAGAAGCTGCTTGGTTCAAAAACCAACCCACCGTCTGAGCTTCCCAGCAGCACCTCGATGGCCATGGCGTTTCCGGCCAGGATTGCACTGGCTGCGGTGGCAACGACCGCAGCCACACCGGCTTCTTTCAGCGAAGCCTTGATGCTGAGCTTTGGGAGGAGTGGAGTGGCGGTTGACACCTTGGCAGTGGTGGTGGTCATGGGTCTGCTAGCGGACTTTAGGCCGGTGAATGATGGGATGGCAACAGCAGCAGAAGAGGTGATGCCTGCCATTGGGAAGGATTTCAATTCCTTTGCTTTCTTTTGGGAGGGAGTTAGAAGGGAAAATCAGAAGGAAATGTGAGGGTAAATGGGAATTTAATAGGAGGGGAGAGACTAAAAGAGATGTGTTTGATTTGTGTGAGATAGGAAATGCGTGGC
>NZ_JUEI01000211.1:0-1149 GCF_000802655.2 Paenibacillus sp. IHB B 3415
GCTGATCGGCCTACGTACCTTCTCGTCCGATCGGTTGGCTCTAAAACCAACAAAACTCTTCAAGACAAAGGCGCTAAAGTTATTCATGGTGTTGTTAAGGATCAAGCATTCATGGAGAAGATACTAAAAGAGCATAAGATAGATATAGTAATATCAGCTATTGGTGGTTCTAATATACTAGACCAACTCACCCTAGTCCATGCCATTAAAGCTGTCGGAACCATCAAGAGGTTTTTGCCATCGGAATTTGGGCATGACGTTGATAGGGCTAATCCGGTGGAACCAGGGCTCACCATGTACAACGAAAAGAGGAGGGTGCGGCGATTGATAGAAGAGTGTGGGGTGCCCTACACTTATATCTGCTGCAACTCTATTGCTTCTTGGCCATATTATGACAATACTCACCCATCGGAAGTAATTCCCCCTTTGGATGAGTTCCAAATTTATGGTGATGGCAGTGTCAAAGCATATTTTGTTGCAGGCTCTGATATAGGAAAATTCACCATCAAAACCGTCGACGACATTCGTACGCTGAACAAATCGGTTCATTTCCGACCATCCTGCAATTTTCTCAACATAAATGAGCTTGCGTCTTTGTGGGAGAAGAAGATTGGACGCACTCTCCCCCGAGTCACTGTCTCAGAAAATGACCTACTAGCAGCAGCAGCAGTGAATATAATCCCACAAAGTGTCGTTGCATCGTTCACACACGACATTTTCATTAAGGGATGCCAGATTAATTTTCAATTGAAGGTCCTAATGACGTTGAAGTATGCAGCCTCTACCCTGATGAATCGTTCAGGACCGTTGATGAATGTTTCGATGATTTTGTTGTGAAGATGAATGGGGAGAATTTTACAGATGAGACGGATGGAAACACTGCCCAGAATCATGTTGTTGAAGTACTTCCCATCACAATGTGTGCTTGATTTGAAGAAATATATGTAATTGGACACATCATTATGTGAACCATATCTAATCCATCTATTATTTTTTTTATGGCAACAATTTTATTCAATAAAATTGGGAGTCAATTCGTTGCCTATTATTTATGATTTTATTTTGAACTTATCTCAATGTATTGTTTCAGTGGGAAGAAAAATTGGCGTTCGAATTCTGAAAATGAATTTATTTGAAAAGAGGATAAAG
>NZ_JUEI01000212.1:0-743 GCF_000802655.2 Paenibacillus sp. IHB B 3415
ATTCAAAGTTACACGACCAAATTCACCAACGGGAATATCGCCATGGAGGGCAGTCGCTTAAAGCTCCCAAAACTCGGCTGGATACGTTTTGCAAACTCCCGGAAGCTGGAAGGCCGGATATTGTCCGCTACCGTTCGTAAAAACGCCAGCGGGAAATTTTTCGTTTCGCTCGTTTGCGAAGTTCAAAAGAACCCTCTGCCCCAAGTGGATACACCTATTGGCATCGACTTAGGTTTGAAAGAATATGCAGTATGCTCAAACGGGGAACATATCGCCAATCCTCGCTTTTACCGTCAATACGAGAAAAAGCTGGCGCTTTGGCAGCGGCGGATGGCTCGGCGTACTCCGGGCAGCTCCAACTGGAAGAAAGCAAAGCAGCATATCGCTCGTATTCACGAACGCATTGCCAATAAACGAAATGACTTCCTCCACAAGCTGACCACGAGACTGATTCGTGAAAACCAAACGATCAGTATCGAACATCTGCGTGTGGCGAATATGATTCAGAACCCCAAGCTTTCAAAATCCATTGCTGATGCGTCTTGGGGCGAGTGGGTGCGACAGCTGACGTATAAAGCGAAATGGTATGGACGAAATCTTCGGATCGCCGACACGTTTGAGCCGACCAGTCAGTGTTGCCATGTGTGTGGCACGATCCACCCCGAGGTGAAGAACCTGTCCGTTCGGGAATGGACATGTACGGCCTGCGGGACGATCCATGACCGTGACGAAAACGCCGCTCA
>NZ_JUEI01000213.1:0-738 GCF_000802655.2 Paenibacillus sp. IHB B 3415
GCTCAAACTAGACGAAATTTTTCAATAATCAACACGAGATTCAATCCATTGATCCAATCGACAAAGCCACTAATATAAAAAACACTAAAAACGATTACAACTGCTATTTTTCTTCTTCTCACAAATTTCCCTAAGCAGCAAGCAACAAAACAAGCAGGTTCTAAACCCAAAATTACATACAGAGGGAAAAGAGGAAACAACCAAATGGTTTCCCTAAGCAGCTTTCTTGGGAGATTTTGTGGCCTTTGATGGAGATTTGGGTTCTTTGGTTGCAGCACTGCCAGTCTTCTTTGGCAACAGAACTGGGTTGATGTTGGGTAACACTCCACCATGTGCAATCGTCACTCCAGCTAGCAATTTTCCCAACTCTTCGTCGTTCCTCACCGCTAATAGCACATGCCTCGGAATGATTCTGTTCTTCTTGTTGTCACGAGCAGCATTTCCAGCCAACTCTAACACTTCAGCAGCTAGGTATTCAAGCACAGCAGCCATGTAAACCGGAGCTCCGGTTCCGACTCGCTGAGCATAGCGACCCTTCTTCAAGTACCGGCCAATCCTCCCGACCGGGAACTGTAGACCGGCCTTGACGGACCGGGACACCGGTTTCTTCTTCGGACCGCCGCCTTTCCTCCCTCCAGCACCCTTCTTCACTTTTCCGGCACCGTCCATCTCTGATAAAATTTTCACGACTTAAAATGACTATTTTGCACCCGAAGACTACAATGAGAACAATCTAAT
>NZ_JUEI01000214.1:0-722 GCF_000802655.2 Paenibacillus sp. IHB B 3415
CGTTTCCCGTTAGCACAATAAGAAATAACGCGAAGTTGACGAAAACTGTGCGTTACAATAACCCGACTATATGAGTGAGAGAATTAATTAACTTAACTTCCTTTATCGCCTTTATGTTTTAATATAGTCCAGGGACTTTCTCAAAAAGGGAGTGGAAATATGACAAATACTTCGGGCTCAATATCAAAAAAGAAGGCGATAATTCTGGTGACAGGGATGTCGGGTACAGGTAAATCAACGGTTCTGGGCGAACTTGCTCATAGGGGGCATAGAGTTATCGACACCGATTATGATGGTTGGAGCGAGAATGTGGATGGTTCTGGGTGGTTATGGCATGAGAATCGAATCGATGAGCTGCTCACTGAACATAGCGAAGGTACTTTATTCATTTCGGGTTGTGTATCAAATCAGGGGAAGTTTTACCCGATGTTCGATGCAGTAGTGTTGTTAAGTGCCCCCATCGAAGTAATCCTTGAACGTGTGGCTTCCCGTAAGACGAACGATTATGGAAAAACTGTCGAACAACGTGAAGAAATTATACAATACGTCGCTAGTGTTGAGCCTCTCTTACGTGCTGGAGCTACTGTTGAGATCGACACCAGGAAGCCGCTTGATGAAGTTGTAACCGAGCTTGAGCTCATTGCCAACTCCACTAGCTGATCACTTCTTCGCAATGTAAAGAAACCGCCCAGTTCGATCAATCTAAGTACATTGTTAACTAA
>NZ_JUEI01000215.1:0-717 GCF_000802655.2 Paenibacillus sp. IHB B 3415
AAGGTATATGACGAACATTTGTGGTCGGAATGGTCGAGCGTGGGGTGGATAAAAATAAACAGCATGATGCTGCGAACTATTGAACAACTGAATTGTTCTGTTGAATTAACCCATTCAACCGTCAAAGTTAGTCAACCAACAACAGTTAAGTTAAGTGTTTACGGTAACGTCTATAGCGATGATGCTACTAATTTAGATTTTTTGAATGGAATTGTTAAAGTGAAACTGTCCGGCTATATGTTATCAAGCACTGGACCCTCCGGAAAATTCGGTGATGTTGAACTTTCAGATTCTGGAACAACGGAAATTGATGTTCAATTCCATGATGGGATAGCCGAAATTCCATTAACTTTAACAGTGCCAGGTACACAAGTGTTGTCCATTGAAATTGTTGACCTTGAAAACAGCGCAAGGTCAGTAGAGATTGAAGTTCTCCCTACTGAATTAAACGATGCCTTATTAATTCACATACCGAATTTTGATGAAGCGCCAATGCAATTGCTTTTTTATCGTCGTGATTATTTATTTAGATGGTTGATTTGATTTTCATTAAAACTGTTTTAAACGGAAGTTGATTATATCAAAACCCACAAAAGAACCACCTCTCAGATGCTTCCAGAAAGGTGGTTCTTTGCGTTAATAAATCCTCTATTCCTCAACCGTCTTCGCCGAGCTCGGCGTATTCTTGTTCTTATACACCCACATCGCATACTCCAG
>NZ_JUEI01000216.1:0-1212 GCF_000802655.2 Paenibacillus sp. IHB B 3415
CATTAAACAGCCTCTCATATCTCTCATTCACACAAACCAATCAAACACTCAAAATTCATCAAAAGAAAATCAGCCAAACATGGCCTCCTCTGCTTTTGCTTCTTCAGCTATTGCAGCTGTTGGCCTCTCTTCACCCAGTTCCCAAAAGAGTGGATCAATTGTGGGAGCAACAAAGGCTTCATTCTTTGGAGGGAGAAAACTGAGACTGAGAAAGTACAGTACATCACCGGCCGGAGCACGGTCGGTTACCGTTTGCGTCGCAGCCGATCCCGATAGGCCCATCTGGTTCCCAGGCAGCGTCCCTCCGCCATGGCTTGATGGAAGCCTCCCTGGAGACTTCGGATTTGATCCCCTTGGTCTTGGATCTGACCCTGAGACTCTGAGATGGAACGTCCAATCCGAGCTAGTCCACTGCAGATGGGCAATGTTAGGCGCTGCTGGAATCTTCATCCCTGAATTCCTTACAAAGATTGGAATCCTCAACACCCCATCATGGTACACCGCGGGTGAGCTCGAATACTTCACAGACACCACCACTCTTTTCATCATCGAGCTTATTTTAATTGGTTGGGCCGAAGGAAGGCGTTGGGCTGACATACTCAAGCCAGGTTGTGTCAACACCGATCCGATTTTCCCCAACAACAAGCTCACCGGCACAGATGTTGGGTACCCGGGTGGGCTGTGGTTTGACCCATTGGGTTGGGGAGCGGGTCACCAGAGAAAGTGAAGGAGTTGAGGACTAAGGAAATTAAGAACGGAAGGCTGGCTATGTTGGCTGTGATGGGTGCATGGTTTCAAGCTATTTATACAGGGACTGGACCTATTGACAACCTCTTTGCCCACCTTGCTGATCCTGGTCATGCCACCATTTTTGCTGCTTTCACCCCCAAGTGATAGGAGCAAGTGATCAATCATCCACCAAGCTAACTGGGATTTATGTGCTGGACATTTTTGCAAACATCTTTTGTGCAAGTTTCCAAGTGTCCTGTTTGTCTGAGTAGAATTTGCATTGCCTATCTCTGTTTATGTCTCCTGTAGAAAGATCATGCTGTGTACAAAAACCTCTTTGTTTGAACTTAAATCCCATAAATATAATTCATGTAGTAATTGATTAAAAAAAATGGCTATGTTGGCTGTGATGGGTGCATGGTTTCAAGCTATATATACAGGGACTGGACCTATTGACAACCTCTTTGCCCACCTTGCTGATCC
>NZ_JUEI01000217.1:0-681 GCF_000802655.2 Paenibacillus sp. IHB B 3415
TTATCGCGGTATCTCCTACACCTGCAATGCCTGCATTGATTCCCACTGCCGTTAGGTGCTCGCTCAGGTTTTGCTTTCCATCCTCCCGGAAATCACTTATGATGTCAACCACTTCATCCACTGTCCCGCTTATTGCTCCCGATACCATGGTCCTCACTAAGGGAGAGGCAATATTGCCAAATCCTCCAACTCCACGAAAGAGATACCCTTTGCCTATCTCTCCTAAGATGATTCCAGCTTCTTTTCCATACGGATTATCCAGCGGATCTACATACCCTTCTGGACTTGGACTAATCCAATTTACGATCTTCTCCGGCATCCCTAAAAGTGCTCTGTTTATCCCTTGAACCATCATATTACTTCCGCCTACGAGAATATTGGCTAGCGTCTGATTGCCCACTCCGCTTCCCAGGAGGCGGTTTTTGTCCGCCACTTCCTTATTCAGCTTCTTGTAATCACCTTGGACCTCTGCAATTCTCCGGTCCTTCTCCTCGGTTGACAAGGTATTCCAGTAGGTCATACTCAGCCGTGTCTGAACTTCCGGATCCTCAAGATTTAATATCTCCTGATCCGACACAAAATCACGCGGATCATAGGGTCCAATTGTGGCCTGCGGCTTCATCAGCTCTAATTGCTGCTTCGCCCAGTCTCCCTTTGCTCCTGCTACCGCCGACATTCGAA
>NZ_JUEI01000218.1:0-657 GCF_000802655.2 Paenibacillus sp. IHB B 3415
CCTAACCACAATATATACACACGTCTTTGCTTAGAATCTCTCACAGATAACTGCTTTTTCTCTTCCTTGCTTGTGACTCACTCACACACTTTTGTCAGGCTTCGATTTGTTGTTGATCAAAGGATCATAGAGAAGAGAAAGAATGGGTTCAACAGGAAAGCTAGAAGTAGAAGTGGAGCTGAAGTCTAAACCAGAGAAGTTCTGGCATGGGATTAGGGAGTCCACCACACTCTTCCCAAAGGCCATGCCTGAAGAGTACAAGAGGATTGATGTTGTTGAAGGTGATGGCTTTTCTGTTGGCTCTGTTCGCCTTGTTCATTATGGTGAAGGATCACCCCTAGTGAAAGTCACGCATGAGAAGATTGAAGCAGTTGATGAGGCAAAGATGACATATGCATATAGTGTGATTGATGGGGATCTCCTCAAATTCTACAAGAATTTCAAGGCATTCCTGGTTGTGGAACCAAAGGGAGATGGGAGCTTGGTGAAATGGGCATGTGAGTTTGAGAAGGCAAGTGATGAGATTCCTGATCCTAACATCATCAGAGACTTTGCTGTCAAGAGCTTCAAAGATCTTGATTCTTATCTCAATGCTTAGACTTGAATTCAATGCTATATTGTCTCTTTCAAAAATGTTCTCTCTCTTTTTTTTCCCCC
>NZ_JUEI01000219.1:0-647 GCF_000802655.2 Paenibacillus sp. IHB B 3415
TCTTTGGCCAGCAATGGTGGAAGAGTTCAGTGCATGAAGGTGTGGCCTCCCCTTGGATTGAAGAAGTTCGAGACCTTGTCTTACCTTCCTCCACTCAGTCAAGCACAATTGGGAAAAGAAGTTGATTACCTTATTCGCCTGGGATGGATTCCTTGCTTAGAATTCTCTGTTCAGGGAGGATTTGTGTACCGTGAACACAATAAATCGCCAGGGTACTACGATGGGCGATACTGGACAATGTGGAAGCTACCCATGTTTGGATGCACAGATTCATCCCAAGTGTTGAAGGAGGTTGAGGAGTGCAAGAAGGAATACCCACAATCATTCATCCGTATCATTGGATTCGACAACAAGCGCCAAGTGCAGTGCATCAGTTTCATCTGCTACAAGCCTCCTGGCTTCTAAATTTACATAATCACTTACTTTCCCTCTTGTTTTCTCGTTAGATCGATGGCTGTGTTTTTCTGTCAAAGACTTTGCAATTGTCGCTTTTCATTTTCACTTTGTGTTTGGTTATATTGGATCTGAATGCTATGAATAAGAACTTAAATCGATGTTGATGTTTTATTGGTGATGATCATGCATGAAATGTTGTGTCTATGTTTTTGTCAGTTTTTGCCAATGTATAATATATTATGATGGTTGAG
>NZ_JUEI01000220.1:0-645 GCF_000802655.2 Paenibacillus sp. IHB B 3415
CATCATCACCAGCTTAAAAACTCAGCACAACAAAAAGCAAAAACACAAAAAACCCAAAAACACAAACACAAAAACAAAAACATGTCTCTGATCACAGAAGAGGCCAAAGCAAAAGCAGAGTTCTACCAAGGAAACGACCTATGCCAAGAGAAATCAAAGGTCTTGCTCAAAGAATTGGGTTTGCCCAACGGTCTCCTCCCATTGGAGGACATGGAAGAGTGTGGCTATGTCAGAGAAACCGGTTTTGTGTGGCTTAAACAGAAGAGGAAGACCGAGCACAAGTTCGAGAAGATTGGCAAACTCGTGTCGTATGCGACCGAGGTCACTGCCTATGTCGAGCCAAATAAGATCAAGAAGCTGACCGGTGTCAAGACTAAGGAGCTCTTGCTTTGGATCACTCTCAGTGATATATATGTCGATGATCCGCCGACCGGGAAGATCACTTTTCAGATTCCGGCTGGGCTGTCCAGGACTTTTCCCGTGTCGGCTTTCGAGGTGGAAGAGGGGCCGGCGAAGGCGGAGGTTGGTGGTGGAAATGTAAGTGTTACTGCTGCTGCTGTTGCTGCTCAAGTGAAGGAAGTTTGAGGCAATTTAAAAGGTATATTTATTTATGCTATGTTTAGTATAAAGTTGTTTTAAAAGGTG
>NZ_JUEI01000221.1:0-1325 GCF_000802655.2 Paenibacillus sp. IHB B 3415
AATCTCGATTTCAGAATAATTATCAAGATACAAATTTTGAACGCATAGCATTTTTCTGGTATTGTATAACATTTTGGAGTAGTTTTAAGTAGTGCTAAACACCAGGGACAACATATCTATTATTATTGAAAAACAAGCCACCTCTATGTCGAGCTCATATGCATATGCATATGTGGGTGGGAGAGTTGTTATAGTACACACATATATGTAAAGACAACATAAGTAGAGTTTTTCAGATTATGATGACATGCCAAACCAAGCTAAACGAACATATAAAAAACTAATTAAACAAGTAGTGATGACTCTTTTTTGCAAAGATCAATCTCAGTTATGAACCCAAACTATATGATCCTCAGGAAGGAAATGGCAAATTGGAACAGTCCCTGGCTTGACCTTGAGCACTTGAAAGGCCAAGTGTTTCGGATTCCAACCCGATGTGTCGGTATGGCACACTGCAACTGCTTCTGCCTTCGTTCCATCGAGGCGTATCATTGAAACCGAGTATGCCTTTGTGGTCTGTGTCTTGTGGCAATAAAACACCGTGTACGCGTAGTTTTGCTTATGGCACACTACGGCTGCATCGCTTGCCATCTTCTTCACTCCTTCGATAGTGTATGTTTGCAAAGGGGTTTCTTTTTTGACTTCTGTGGAGATTGCTTGGATACTTTTCCCAAGCCTGGTACTGCAGAAATCGACCATGACTCTAGTGAAGTCGCGCAATATTTCTCTTCTCCTTTGATTCCAGGCTCTTCGCATTCTTTGATTGTTTGCTTGATTGTCTTGGCTTCCATGGAGTTGGGTTTCACCGAGAAGTAGTCAAGAATTTGAGGAATTTTCTTGGATGAAAAGGGTATTTTCTCAGCAACCTGGCGAGGCAAGAAAGTAGTCGGTGTGGTGGTTTTAGTGAAGTGCAATGTCATTTTTGTGTATTTTTTCAAGTCATTTTCCAAGAAGAAAAGAGCGATGTTGGGATTATCATGGAGTTGATCCGCAGTGGCAGCGTAGACACCTCCTTTCCCGACACCAACACTAGTGCCACCGGGCTTTCCTTGCCCTGCATCGACGCCTACGCCGCCCTTTCCTACCCCGACTGCGGTGCTCTTATCTTCCATCCATTCAGGGTGTAAAAGATCCTTGACAGCCGTAGGCATAGGAGAGTTTGGCAGAACCGAATTCCAGTACGCTTCAGGAGATAGAGTTGCATGACTTGCCACCAATGTCAAAGAAAGAAATGCAAGGATGGGTAGGAAGTGGAACTCCATGGAAAGCTGCAGAACAGAAAACTATGATATGAAAGAGAAAGAAAGCTTATTAGTATAGCTAGC
>NZ_JUEI01000222.1:0-1979 GCF_000802655.2 Paenibacillus sp. IHB B 3415
GGGAATTGAATTGCCAAACACTGGAACTTCAGGTTTACTTGAATGATCTTCCTGGAAACGATTTCAATACCCTCTTCAAAGGCCTGCAATCTAAGGTTGTTGGTAACAAATGTGAGGAAGTTTCTTGTTATGTGGTGGGAGTACCGGGGTCTTTCCATGGCCGGCTTTTTCCTCGTAACAGCTTGCATTTAGTTCATTCCTGTTACAGTGTTCATTGGCTTACTCAGGCACCAAAAGGACTCACAAGCAAAGAAGGCTTGGCATTAAACAAGGGGAAGATTTACATATCAAAGACAAGCCCTCCTGTTGTAAGAGAAGCCTACTTATCTCAATTTCATGAAGATTTCACAATGTTTCTCAATGCTAGATCCCAAGAGGTGGTTCCAAATGGTTGTATGGTGTTGATACTTCGTGGTAGGCTATCTTCTGATCCTTCAGACATGGGGAGCTGCTTTACTTGGGAACTATTAGCCGTAGCCATTGCTGAATTGGTTTCACAGGGATTGATAGATGAAGATAAATTAGACACCTTCAATGTACCTAGCTATTTTCCATCACTTGAGGAAGTGAAAGACATAGTGGAGAGGAACGGATCATTCACAATTGATCATATGGAGGGGTTTGAACTTGATAGCCCAGAGATGCAAGAAAATGATAAATGGGTTAGAGGGGAAAAGTTTGCCACAGTTGCCAGGGCCTTCACAGAGCCTATAATTTCAAACCAGTTTGGACATGAAATCATGGACAAACTATATGAGAAGTTCACTCACATTGTAGTTTCAGATTTGGAAGCAAAGATACCAAAGATCACAAGTATCATTCTAGTGCTTTCCAAGATTGTTGGATAGTTTTTTAGTGTTGTGAAATAAATTGTAGTCCCCATCACATTTATGCTACTAGAGGGTTGTGCCAATGTATTGCACAAGAAGATTTGAGAAGGGTCAAAAATAGAAAGCTTTTTGCTCTTGTGTGGAGAGAGAATGTTTTCTTGATTTAAATCTGTGATACCCAAATCGTAATGCAAGGAAGAAATGAGAAGTTGAACATGAATTTTAATTTCTTTACCTTATGTATGTATGGAATTAGTGGTTGTTTGCTAAAAATAACGTCTCCTCCAATTATTGTAATGTATTCGGCTTTTTCCTCGTAACAGCTTACATTTAGTTCATTCCTCTTACAGTGTTCATTGGCTTACTCAGGCACCAAAAGGACTCACAAGCAGAGAAGGCTTGGCATTAAACAAGGGGAAGATTTACATATCAAAGACAAGCCCTCCTGTTGTAAGAGAAGCCTACTTATCTCAATTTCATGAAGATTTCACAATGTTTCTCAATGCTAGATCCCAAGAGGTGGTTCCAAATGGTTGTATGGTGTTGATACTTCGTGGTAGGCAATGTTCTGATCCTTCAGACATGCAGAGCTGCTTTACTTGGGAACTATTAGCTATGGCCATTGCTGAATTGGTTTCACAGGGATTGATAGATGAAGATAAATTAGACACCTTCAATATACCCAGCTATTTTGCATCACTTGAGGAAGTGAAAGATATAGTGGAGAGGGACGGATCATTCACAATTGATCATATAGAGGGGTTTGATCTTGATAGCCTAGAAATGCAGGAGAATGATAAATGGGTTAGAGGGGAAAAGTTTACCAAGGTTGTCAGGGCCTTCACAGAGCCTATAATTTCAAACCAGTTTGGACATGAAATCATGGACAAACTATATGACAAATTCACTCACATTGTAGTTTCAGATTTGGAAGCAAAGCTACCGAAGACCACAAGTATCATCCTAGTGCTTTCCAAGACTGATGGATAGTTTTTTAGTGTTGTGAAATAAACTGTTGTCCCTATCACATATATGCCACTAGAGGGTTGTGCCAATGTATTGCACAAGAAGATTTGAGAGGGGTCAAATATAGAAAGCATTTTGCTCTTGTGTGGAGAGAGAATGTTTTCTTGATTTAAATCTGTGATA
>NZ_JUEI01000223.1:0-632 GCF_000802655.2 Paenibacillus sp. IHB B 3415
AAAAAAAAAGGAAAAATAAAAAAGGAAGAGAAGAAAGGTAGGGGTAATGGCAGCCTCAGTAGTGATGAGTTCATTGAGCCTAAAACCTTCTCCATTCACTGTTGAGAAGACAGCTGTGAGAGGCCTCCCCTCACTAGCAAGAACTTCCTCTTTGAGGATTCAGGCCAGTGGTAAGAAGATCAAGACTAACAAGCCTTTTGGAATTAATGGAGGCATGGACTTGACGGATGGACTCGATGCATCTGGCAGGAAGGGCAAGGGAAAGGGTGTTTACCAATTTGTAGACAAATACGGTGCTAATGTCGATGGATACAGTCCCATCTATAACACTGATGATTGGTCTCCAAGTGGTGATGTCTATGTTGGAGGTACCACAGGATTGTTGATATGGGCAGTAACCCTGGCTGGCATTCTTGCAGGGGGTGCCCTCCTTGTTTACAGTACAAGTGCTTTGGCACAGTAGAAGACTCATGACTCAAGACCTCCCCTTTTGATAATTCAAGTCTTGTATTAATTGAAGTCTTTTCAAAAAGTACTGTGCAAAACAATACCATTATGCATGCATGAACAATATACTTTTTATGCTTTTGAAACTTGATCTATAATCTCTGTAATATTGTTTTGGTATGGAA
>NZ_JUEI01000224.1:0-614 GCF_000802655.2 Paenibacillus sp. IHB B 3415
TTCAGTTCTAGAGAGAGAAAACAGAGATCTGAGAGAATGGCAAACCCTAAGGTGTTCTTCGATATGGCCGTCGGAGGTCAACCGGCCGGGAGGATCGTAATGGAGCTCTACGCCGACACCACTCCCCGCACGGCGGAGAACTTCCGTGCACTTTGCACCGGCGAGAAAGGAGTTGGAAAGAGCGGCAAGCCTTTGCACTACAAGGGCTCGTCGTTTCATCGCGTGATTCCTGGATTCATGTGCCAAGGAGGCGATTTCACCGCCGGAAATGGCACAGGAGGCGAATCCATCTACGGATCAAAGTTCGCCGACGAGAACTTCGTCAAGAAGCATACCGGACCTGGAATTCTCTCCATGGCGAATGCTGGACCTGGAACCAACGGATCGCAGTTCTTCGTCTGCACTGCGAAGACCGAGTGGCTTGATGGAAAGCACGTCGTGTTTGGTCAAGTTGTGGAAGGTATGGAGGTTGTGAAGGCGATCGAGAAGGTTGGATCGAGCACTGGAAGGACCTCGAAGACCGTGACGATCGCCGATTGCGGTCAGCTCGCTTAAACTGGCTACCATTGATCGATCTTTGATCTGATCTGATATGTTTGAGCAGTGTTGATCTA
>NZ_JUEI01000225.1:0-598 GCF_000802655.2 Paenibacillus sp. IHB B 3415
CCACCCATTTCATCCATCGCATCAATATATTGCTGCTGCACGGATGTCTTCGGCAAAGCTGGGGTATCGGGTATTTCCCCTGCCTTGAAGGCAAACCCCTCCGGTGTCTGTAAGACTGGACCCAGCTCCGGGAGCTTCGATTTGATCCCATTCAAAGCATCCTTCGCCGCTTGACTGACAACGTCTTCCACCCCGCCAATCACTTTTCCGGCTTTGCCGATTTTGGTAACCTGCAGTCCCGGAACCAGGATGGACGCTACCGAGCCCAGCATCGCTGCCTTCTCTTCCGGCGTTCCTTCGTTAAAATTATGATAAGCCATCTTGGCCGCTTCCACCAGTACTTCCGGATGCTCCATGATATACGCCGCTTGATTCTTCATTTCTGTTGTTGTTTTGACCGGGTGGACCACAAGCTTGAAGGCAAACGTAGCCGTATCTGCAACGCCCATGACGACCTCTGTGATCAAGCCTTCTCCAAAAGCTCTTACTACCGCGTCCGCTTGTACGACTTTTTTCCGCCATTCCGTCATACCGTACGTGTCTTCCAGCCACATTTCATAGGCCAGCACCTGATTGGTTACTTTGGGATCAGAAATCC
>NZ_JUEI01000226.1:0-3314 GCF_000802655.2 Paenibacillus sp. IHB B 3415
GTAGGTTTGGACGTGTCTAAAGAAAAAATTGCAGTGGCGATTGCAGACGAGGGACGGGACCCCGCACGGTATCACGGAGCGATTGCCCATACGCCAGATGCTGTAGGACGACTCATTCGGAAACTGAAAAGCCCGGAGGTTACTCTTGAAGTCTGCTATGAGGCGGGACCCACCGGGTATGATTTGTATCGCTGGCTGACCAAGATGGGAATTTCCTGCACGGTCATCGCCCCCTCACGTATTCCTCAGCGTTCAGGCGATGCCATTAAAACCGACCGGCGGGATGCAGAGCGGCTCGCTCAGCTCCACCGTGCGGGAGAATTGACGGCCATTCATGTACCCACTCCGGAACTCGAGGCTCTTCGGGATCTCATCCGAGCCCGGGAGAATGCTCGGGAAGAACTGCACCGGGCCCGGCAGCACCTCGTTCATTTTCTGTTACGGCACCAGATCCACACCCCGGAAGGGATGAAAAAACGCTGGACGAAACGATACCGGCTGTGGCTCTCTACCTTGACGTTTGAGCATACCGCGCAAGAACGGGTATTCACCGAGATGCAACAACAGTTGCGGGAGGTGGAGGAGCGCATTAAACGGCTAGAGGAGGCCATGCGGAAAGAAGCCGAAATCTGCCCGTACGCCTCTGTGATTCAAGCGCTCCAGGGTGAACGAAAGGCAGCCCCTGTTCGCACACCTTAGGTTAAAATGGGAGTAAGGACAACCATTTCAGAGCTAAATGCGAAAGGAGCTGTTACTATGAAGAATACCATAAAATACGTAGGTTTGGACGTGTCTAAAGAAAAAATTGCAGTGGCGATTGCAGACGAGGGACGGGACCCCGCACGGTATCACGGAGCGATTGCCCATACGCCAGATGCTGTAGGACGACTCATTCGGAAACTGAAAAGCCCGGAGGTTACTCTTGAAGTCTGCTATGAGGCGGGACCCACCGGGTATGATTTGTATCGCTGGCTGACCAAGATGGGAATTTCCTGCACGGTCATCGCCCCCTCACGTATTCCTCAGCGTTCAGGCGATGCCATTAAAACCGACCGGCGGGATGCAGAGCGGCTCGCTCAGCTCCACCGTGCGGGAGAATTGACGGCCATTCATGTACCCACTCCGGAACTCGAGGCTCTTCGGGATCTCATCCGAGCCCGGGAGAATGCTCGGGAAGAACTGCACCGGGCCCGGCAGCACCTCGTTCATTTTCTGTTACGGCACCAGATCCACACCCCGGAAGGGATGAAAAAACGCTGGACGAAACGATACCGGCTGTGGCTCTCTACCTTGACGTTTGAGCATACCGCGCAAGAACGGGTATTCACCGAGATGCAACAACAGTTGCGGGAGGTGGAGGAGCGCATTAAACGGCTAGAGGAGGCCATGCGGAAAGAAGCCGAAATCTGCCCGTACGCCTCTGTGATTCAAGCGCTCCAGGGTCTTCGGGGGATTGCCCTGCTCACGGCCATGACGCTCGTCGTTGAAATCGGGAATTTTGAGCGGTTCCGTTCGCCTGCGCAGCTGATGAGTTACCTGGGACTGGTTCCGCGGGAATCTTCTACAGGACCCAAGACAAGACGGGGCCGTCTGACTAAAACAGGAAATGCCTCCGTAAGGCGTGCTTTGGTGGAATCGGCCTGGAGTTACCGTTACCGTCCGGCGGTCAAAGGCGATTTAGAAAAGCGGTTAGAAGGGCAAAGTGCTCATGTCCAGGAAACGTCATGGAAGGCGCAGGAGAGATTGCACAAAAAATATGTGCAGATGGTCAAACGGGGAAAACACCGAAACTTGGTGATTGCAGCGGTGGGACGGGAGTTAGTCGGATTCATTTGGTGTATTGCGGTGAAAGCAGAAGCACAAATGGCCTAGTGTAGAACAACGGAAGCCAGTCCCCAAAGGGTTGAATCCTTGGGGCATGGAGACAAAGAGAAAGGTTCGAGGAGAATCCACGAAATCCAACTGCACAAAACCCGGGTGGGTTTGACGTGCGACAATAGTTTAGGGAAGCTCCTTCGACGTAGGCCTAACATGTGGAACCAACCCACGGATAGCAGTGTGCCAGCCGACGACTCGCATTTTGTCTCTATGCCCAAGGGATTGAAAAAGCCTTGGTTAAAAGGGGAAGGAACAGGGGAATTGACAAATTCGTTCATAGCAGTTGGATAAACGTCGGGAACCCGCACGGTATCACGGGGCAATTTCCCATACTCCCGATGCCGTAGGACGACTTATTCGGAAACTTCAAGGCTCGGATGTGACTCTCGAAGTGTGCTATGAGGCGGGACCCACCGGGTATGATTTATATCGCTGGCTGACAAAGATGGGAATTTCCTGCACTGTCATCGCCCCCTCACGCATTCCTCTGCGTCCTGGCGATGCCATCAAAACAGACCGGCGGGATGCGGAACGGTTGGCCCAGCTCCACCGCGCGGGAGAATTGACAGCCATCCATGTGCCGACTCTGGAACTCGAGGCTCTTCGGGATCTTATACGGGCACGGGAGGATGCCCGGGAAGAGTTGCACCGAGCCCGGCAACGACTGATTCATTTTCTGTTACGGCACCAGATCCACACCCCGGAAGGGATGAAAAAACGCTGGACGAAAAGATATCGGCTGTGGCTCTCTACCTTGACGTTTGAGCGTACCGCGCAAGGACGGGTATTCACGGAGATGCTACAGCAGTTGCGGGAGGTGGAGGAGCGCATCAAACGGCTCGAGGAGGCCATGCGGGAAGAAGCAGAAATCTGCCCGTATGCCCCTGTGATTCGAGCGCTCCAGGGCCTTCGGGGGATTGCGTTGCTCACAGCCATGACGCTCGTCGTTGAAATCGGGAATTTTGAGCGGTTTCGTTCGCCTGCGCAGCTCATGAGTTATCTGGGGCTGGTTCCGCGCGAATCTTCTTCGGGACCCACGACGAAACGGGGCCGTCTGACCAAAACCGGAAATGCCGCCGTAAGACGTGCCCTAGTGGAATCCGCCTGGAGTTACCGTCACCGTCCGGCGGTCAAAGGCGATTTAGAAAAGCGGTTAGAAGGGCAAAGTGCTCATGTCCAGGAAACGTCATGGAAGGCGCAGGAGAGATTGCACAAAAAATATGTGCAGATGGTCAAACGGGGAAAACACCGAAACTTGGTGATTGCAGCGGTGGGACGGGAGTTAGTCGGATTCATTTGGTGTATTGCGGTGAAAGCAGAAGCACAAATGGCCTAGTGTAGAACAACGGAAGCCAGTCCCCAAAGGGTTGAATCCTTGGGGCATGGAGACAAAGAGAAAGGTTCGAGGAGAATCCACGAAATCCAACTGCACAAAA
>NZ_JUEI01000227.1:0-595 GCF_000802655.2 Paenibacillus sp. IHB B 3415
TGCTATTCTCGATGCACACATCATCACTAAGATTTCGAAATTATCTCTCTCCTCTGAAACCCTAGAAATCTTCTCTCTCTAAAAATGTCTGGCAGAGGAAAGGGTGGTAAGGGATTGGGCAAGGGAGGAGCAAAGAGGCACAGGAAGGTCCTTCGAGACAACATCCAGGGAATCACCAAGCCTGCGATTCGGCGTCTGGCTCGGAGAGGGGGGGTCAAGAGGATCAGCGGACTCATCTACGAGGAGACTCGTGGTGTTCTCAAGATCTTCCTAGAGAACGTGATTCGTGATGCTGTCACCTACACTGAGCATGCTCGGAGGAAGACTGTGACCGCCATGGATGTGGTCTATGCTCTGAAGAGGCAGGGAAGGACTTTGTATGGGTTTGGGGGTTGAGTTTTTAGGGTTTCGTTTGGTTTGGCGTTTTTGGGGGGTTATTAGGGTTTGTTGGCTGTAAATGGTGGTTTAGGGGTTAGTTTCATGTGTTTTTGAAATTGGGTTTTAGTGTTTTTAAATGTTTCTAAGTTGAATGTACTGTAGTCTTATTTGGATTGGAAATGTGTTTGTTCTTCAATGATATTCCTTGATTTCGGAG
>NZ_JUEI01000228.1:0-590 GCF_000802655.2 Paenibacillus sp. IHB B 3415
CAGAGAGAGAGAGAGAGAGAGAGATCTATCATACATTTTTTTTTTTCAAATTTGATCAGTGTTTGAAGTTGAGGAGATGGCAACAGCAGTGATGACCTCTCTCCCACAGTTCAGTGGGCTAAGACCCAAATCATCATCATCTGCTTCACCAATTCAAACCCTGGTAGCAGTTCAACCAATGAGACGTAGGGGGAAGGGAGCTTTAGGCGCTCGCTGCGATTTCATCGGCTCCCCCACAAATTTGATAATGGTGTTTTCAACAAGCTTGATGCTGTTTGCGGGTCGGTTTGGGTTGGCTCCATCAGCAAACAGGAAAGCCACAGCAGGGTTGAAGCTTGAGATAAGGGAGTCTGGCCTTCAAACTGGTGACCCTGCTGGTTTCACCCTTGCAGATACCTTGGCTTGTGGCTCTTTTGGTCACATTATTGGTGTTGGGGTTGTTCTTGGCCTCAAGAACATTGGTGCTCTTTGAATAAACATATGTTCTAAAATTTGTTAATTAATATATAATAGAACTTTCTTGTTGTTTCAATTTACATCACGGTTGGTTTTGCACCCTATCTTTCTGTTTGTTTCGAGGAAAAATATTT
>NZ_JUEI01000229.1:0-1081 GCF_000802655.2 Paenibacillus sp. IHB B 3415
GCAACCCCACCGAACTGCGTTGATCAGAGCACGTACCCGGATTATTACTTTCGGATCACAAACAGCGAGCATAAGGCCGAGTTGAAGGAAAAGTTCAAGCGCATGTGTGACAAATCTATGATTAAGAAGCGTTACATGTACTTGACTGAGGAAATTTTGAAGGAAAATCCTCAAGTGTGTGAGTACATGGCACCTTCACTTGATGCTAGGCAGGACATGGTTGTGGTTGAAGTACCAAAGCTAGGAAAAGAGGCTGCAACAAAGGCAATCAAAGAATGGGGTCAACCAAAGTCCAAAATTACCCACTTGGTCTTTTGCACCACCAGTGGTGTTGACATGCCCGGGGCCGACTACCAGCTCACCAAGCTACTCGGTCTTCGCCCATCAGTCAAGAGGCTCATGATGTACCAACAAGGTTGCTTTGCCGGTGGCACAGTACTTCGCCTAGCCAAGGACTTGGCCGAGAACAACAAAGGAGCCCGGGTTTTAGTCGTGTGCTCTGAGATAACTGCGGTCACATTCCGTGGGCCTAGTGATACCCATCTCGACAGCCTTGTGGGTCAAGCCCTATTTGGGCTGCTATTATAGTTGGGTCAGACCCAATTCCAGAAGTTGAGAAACCGTTGTTCGAGTTGGTCTCAGCGGCCCAAACCATTCTCCCCGATAGTGACGGTGCCATTGACGGACACCTCCGTGAAGTGGGCCTTACATTTCACCTCCTCAAGGATGTTCCTGGGCTCATCTCCAAGAACATTGAAAAGAGTTTGGCGGAAGCATTCCAACCCTTGGGCATCTCTGATTGGAACTCTTTGTTTTGGATTGCACATCCTGGTGGGCCTGCTATTTTGGATCAGGTGGAATTAAAGTTGGGCCTTAAGGAAGAGAAGCTACGGGCCACGAGGCACGTGCTAAGTGAGTACGGTAATATGTCAAGTGCGTGCGTGTTGTTTATATTGGATGAGATGAGGAAGAAGTCCGCGGCGGATGGGCTCAAGACCACTGGTGAAGGGCTCGAGTGGGGAGTGCTATTCGGGTTCGGACCAGGGCTCACTGTTGAGACTGTGGTGCTCCATAGCTTGTC
>NZ_JUEI01000230.1:0-1084 GCF_000802655.2 Paenibacillus sp. IHB B 3415
TGTGGCAAGTCACTTGCTTCTTTCCTACAACAAACAAGCCCACAGAGAAACATCAGCACCAACAAAGAAGCTCTCACGCAGTCATGGCCACCTCTGCTATCCAACAGTCGGCTTTCGCTGGACAGACTGCCCTGAAGCCCCAGAATGAGCTTGTCAGGAAGATCGGCAGCTTCGGAGGTGGCCGCATCACCATGAGGCGCACTGTGAGAAGTGCTCCCCAAAGCATATGGTATGGGCCAGACCGCCCAAAGTACTTGGGCCCATTCTCCGAGCAAACTCCATCATACTTGACCGGTGAATTCCCCGGTGACTATGGTTGGGACACTGCTGGGCTTTCAGCAGACCCCGAGACCTTTGCCAAGAACCGTGAACTCGAGGTGATCCACTGCCGCTGGGCCATGCTCGGTGCACTGGGCTGTGTCTTCCCCGAAATCCTCTCCAAGAATGGTGTCAAGTTCGGTGAGGCAGTTTGGTTCAAGGCTGGAGCCCAAATTTTCTCCGAAGGTGGCCTTGATTACCTTGGCAATCCAAACCTGATCCATGCCCAGAGCATCCTGCAATCTGGGCTTGCCAAGTAGTGCTCATGGGCTTCATTGAGGGCTACCGGGTTGGCGGAGGCCCACTTGGCGAAGGACTCGACAAAATCTACCCCGGAGGAGCCTTTGACCCACTTGGACTTGCTGATGATCCAGAAGCATTTGCAGAGTTGAAGGTGAAGGAGATCAAGAATGGACGGCTGGCAATGTTTTCAATGTTTGGATTCTTCGTCCAGGCCATCGTTACTGGAAAGGGCCCAATTGAGAACCTCTTCGACCATCTCGCTGATCCTGTGGCCAACAATGCTTGGGCTTATGCCACTAACTTCGTACCTGGAAAATGAAGTATGAAGATTGAGCTGTAACATTACTTAAAGCTTCTTGGGGTAATTGAATGTGTATTGGGTCCATCCTGATGTAATATTACTTGCAGAAACTGCCTATCTGAGACTTTTATTGCCACTTTTGAGTGTTCAGATCTTATTGTTGCTATAATTTTCATCTTCTCTTCAACATTAAGCTGGCACAGGTATCTGCACAGAATAAAC
>NZ_JUEI01000231.1:0-549 GCF_000802655.2 Paenibacillus sp. IHB B 3415
AAACACAACAACTCCTCTTGTTTTTGGGTTCAGAGAGACAATCCAGACTCCTCATCCTCTTCAAGGGTGGAAGTGTAGATAATGTAGAAAGCCCATATCAAACCAAACACAACCACCAGGATCCAAACCAGAAGGTTGTTGCTCAAACCAAAGGGAAGTCCAGTTCCTTCTGTGCTCAGCCTCTCATCCACCAGTGCCATGGCTGGGCTTGACATGGTTGCAGCACAAGCGGCAGCCATCAATGATGCACCCATCCCCACTTTTGAGCTGCTGCTGCTGTCCTCCACAGAAGATGGCTTTCCCTCCATTGAACATCTCACTTTTCCCTTCTTTGCCATTGCTGGCAACCCAAGAACAGATGAGGAAGGAACCGCCATCATTCTCTTCTGCACGACGGCGGTGCGTGTTACTAATGATGAGGTGCAAGCAGTAATGGTAGCCATTTTAGAACAATTTAGTTCTTCTTCTCAGATTTTGTTCCGCAGAATTGAGCAGCGCAGCTACCAGTATAGGAAAAAAGTTGAAGCCTATGATTATTTCAGTTTATTT
>NZ_JUEI01000232.1:0-547 GCF_000802655.2 Paenibacillus sp. IHB B 3415
GCAGATCCAAATTCACAACAACAACAACAAAAAGAAAAAAAAAAAAAAAAGAAAGAAATCAAAAGCATTAACATACACTACTAGTCCCTAATACTAAAAACCCTAACCGTAGATAAGCATAGAACACAGAAAGAGCCTTTCAATCACCAGCGAATCCAATCAATCCACCAATCGAACACCTTCAAGAGCTAGTAAACTTCGTGACCGCCTTAGTGCCCTCAGACACAGCGTGCTTAGCCAATTCACCAGGAAGAACAAGCCTGACAGCAGTCTGGATCTCCCGAGAAGTAATGGTAGGCTTCTTGTTATACCTAGCGAGCCTCGAGGCTTCCTGAGCGAGCTTCTCGAAGATGTCGTTGATGAAGCTGTTCATGATCCCCATGGCCTTGCTCGAGATCCCGATGTCCGGATGAACCTGCTTCAACACCTTGAAGATGTAGATCTTGTAGGTCTCAACGCTCTTCTTCGTCCTCTTCTTCTTCTTGTCTCCGGCGGCTGCTCCGCCCTCCTTCGGCAGCTTCTTCCCGGCCTTCGGCTTCTTCTCCGC
>NZ_JUEI01000233.1:0-748 GCF_000802655.2 Paenibacillus sp. IHB B 3415
TGGCTTTAGCCAGTTGAGTGCGTGAAACGCGCGAAACAAAAAACCACCCGCTATACGGGTGGAGGGGACGAGGGTTTGACCACCAAGACCATTCCGATAGAATTGAGATGTTCAGGCTCAAAGGAAAGGAATGGTCAAAGATGGCAAACAAGAGCTATAGTCTAGCTCACACGAAGTGGATGTGCAAATACCATATCGTGTTCACCCGGAAAGAAATATATAATCAAGTGAGGAAAGATTTAATCGAAATCTTCAAGCGTTTATGTAAATACAAAGGGGTCGAGATCATAGAGGGACACATGATGCCAGATCACGTGCACATGTTAGTAGCGATACCGCCGAAGATCGCCGTGTCCACGTTCATGGGATATCTGAAGGGAAAAAGTTCGCTCATGATCTTTGAAAAGCATGCGGGGTTAAAGTATAAGTATGGGAATCGAAAATTTTGGGCGGAAGGGTACTATGTGAGCACGGTGGGTTTAAATGAAGCCACGGTAGCCAAATACATCCGTGAACAAGAAGCACATGACCAAGCCATAGATAAATTGAGCGTAAAAGAATACGAAGATCCATTCAGTGACAAAAGGAACAAAAAGAAATAAGCCCGTTTAACGGGTGAGTGAAGATGACAAATTACACTGAGCCTGAACAAATGTGTGGTCAGGCTAGCGTCTTTAGGCGCAGTTTGGCAACAAGGGGTTATACCCCTAGAGCAAACCACCCGTTGGACGGGTGGTCCTGATTGTTT
>NZ_JUEI01000234.1:0-848 GCF_000802655.2 Paenibacillus sp. IHB B 3415
GAGAAAGAGAGAGAAAGAAAAGAGTTGTACTAAAGTGGTGGTGGTGAATTAGTAAGAAATGGCAGGGGTGAAGATTGCATGCTTGGCGGTGTTGTGCATGGTGGTGGTGGTAGCACCGTATGCGGAAGCGGTTACGTGCGGTCAGGTGCAGGGGAACCTGGCACAGTGCCTGGGGTACCTGAGGAAGGGAGGGGCGGTGCCAGGACCGTGCTGCAATGGGGTTAGGGCCATGAACTCGGCTGCTAAGACCTCTGCCGACCGCAAGCAAACTTGCGTATGCTTGCAACAGGCTTCTAAAAGCATTACTGGTATTAATCCCGAAGCCGCTGCTTCCCTCCCTGGCAAATGCGGTGTTAACGTTCCTTACAAGATCAGCCCCTCCACCGACTGCTCCAAGGTGCATTGAGATTGATGGACCATTGATTTTCAGCTAGCACAGATTTACTGCTGTTTTGAATAATAATAAGATGAAAGTGTGGATTCCACCCAGAGTCCCCATTTGTGTGTGTGTGTGTGTGTGTGTGTGTGTGTGAGAGAGAGAGAGAGAGAGAGGAGAGAGAGAGAGAGAGAGAGTATGTACTATGTTGGTGGTGGCTGTTACTATTGTATTTGGTACTACTGTCAAGTCTTTCTAGTTGTATTATGTCATCGAGTCGGTGGTGATTGTATGTGATAAAATCATCTTATCTAATCTATATATCTATCTATTCTACTTTAGCTTTATTATTATTCCAATCAGTTTGATCTGTTCTTCGACATTAACCAAAATTAAGAAAAATGCTTGAGAGCATTAAAAAGAGAGCACTAAGAGAAGCATTAATGATGTGACAGTAAGTCTTGTCTACTTT
>NZ_JUEI01000235.1:0-531 GCF_000802655.2 Paenibacillus sp. IHB B 3415
TTTTTTTTTATCAAACACTAAAGACGAGTTTTCATTAAGTCATTCAAACTCAACATACATATTTATCATATATAAACCTCCCATGATAAAAAGAGACTCTCATCAACCTTGACATACTATCCTTTGTGTACAAACAAAACCAAACAAACAACCAAGTAAAACCGTGAAACAACCATGGTCACTTTATTTTGAAGGTTACATAATTTAAAGAAGCTTCCATACCCTCAAACGCAGACACTACTGCTAATACTACTTAATTATATATTATATTTCTATATTATGGTTGATGATTTTGATTGGGTCTCATTTGCAGGTGCAAGGGTCACAGGTGCAGTTAGCTCCACACTTGCAACCATTCTCAGCTGCCTCACCCATCTCAGTTCCCTCAAAGAATGTCTTCTTTGGGGCAAGACCAACAATGAGGGTCTCAGTGGTGGTCTTCTCTGAGTAGCTCATGTCTGGGTAATTCTTGCATCCTCCACAGCCGCTGCCGCAGCTGCAGCCAGTGCCGCATCCACAGTTTCCTCCGCA
>NZ_JUEI01000236.1:0-529 GCF_000802655.2 Paenibacillus sp. IHB B 3415
ATGATATCAACGGGCACATTATCCAGATTAGATTTGATTTCTCCATTCCTGACGGCTTCCTGATACGCTATAGATGCTTGTGCCGCCTCCTGATCTGTTATGCCATTTTTACTGAGTACCCATGTGTTTCCTATAAGTGTTTTGCTGTACTCCTCAAAGTTGTATTTCTTCGCTCCGGTGTTGCTATTCAGTGCCAGCTGACGTTCCGCTGCTTCAATCTCCAGCCGCTTCACTTCCAGCTGGCTTCGCGCATAGTTCCCAGCGGCACTCTTCTCCATCGCCATCCGCAGCAGAAGGAGATATTCTTCGTTATGTATGAGCGGTACACTCTCCACCGTGATCGACGGATCATAATCACAGGCCTTGACAGCCGGATGCTTGAAATAGCCGCTTAGATCCTTCCCTGCTTCATATTGGACCTTGCCTACACCCAGCGAAGCCAGCTTCCGGCGTGCTTCTTCGGCCTGCGCGTGGACGGTCTCCATCTGCGTCTTGTTCCCGAACGCTTCATAGACCTTGAAGGCCATCT
>NZ_JUEI01000237.1:0-529 GCF_000802655.2 Paenibacillus sp. IHB B 3415
ATGATATCAACGGGCACATTATCCAGATTAGATTTGATTTCTCCATTCCTAATGGCTTCCTGATACGCTATGGATGCTTGCGCCGCCTCCTGGTCTGTTATGCCATTTTTACTGAGTACCCATGTGTTTCCTATAAGTGTTTTGCTGTACTCCTCAAAGTTGTACTTCTTCACTCCTGAATTGCTATTCAGTGCCAACTGACGTTCCGCAGCTTCGATCTCCTCCCGCTTCGACTCCAGCTGGCTTCGCGCATAGTTCCCAGCGGCACTCTTCTCCATCGCCAGTCGCAGCAGCAGGAGATATTCTTCGTTATGTATGAGCGGTACACTCTCCGCCGTGATCGACGGATCATAATCGCAGGCCTTAACAGCCGGCTGCTTGAAATAGCCGCTTAGATCCTTCCCTGCTTCATATTGGACCTTGCCTACCCCCAGCGAAGCCAGCTTCCGGCGTGCTTCCTCGGCCTGCGCGTGGACAGCCTCCATCTGCGTCTTGTTCCCGAACGCTTCATAGACCTTGAAGGCCATCT
>NZ_JUEI01000238.1:0-528 GCF_000802655.2 Paenibacillus sp. IHB B 3415
CCAAGAGGTGGTTCCAAATGGTTGTATGGTGTTGATACTTCGTGGTAGGCTATCTTCTGATCCTTCAGACATGGGGAGCTGCTTTACTTGGGAACTATTAGCCGTAGCCATTGCTGAATTGGTTTCACAGGGATTGATAGATGAAGATAAATTAGACACCTTCAATGTACCTAGCTATTTTCCATCACTTGAGGAAGTGAAAGACATAGTGGAGAGGAACGGATCATTCACAATTGATCATATGGAGGGGTTTGAACTTGATAGCCCAGAGATGCAAGAAAATGATAAATGGGTTAGAGGGGAAAAGTTTGCCACAGTTGCCAGGGCCTTCACAGAGCCTATAATTTCAAACCAGTTTGGACATGAAATCATGGACAAACTATATGAGAAGTTCACTCACATTGTAGTTTCAGATTTGGAAGCAAAGATACCAAAGATCACAAGTATCATTCTAGTGCTTTCCAAGATTGTTGGATAGTTTTTTAGTGTTGTGAAATAAATTGTAGTCCCCATCACATTTATGCTACT
>NZ_JUEI01000239.1:0-516 GCF_000802655.2 Paenibacillus sp. IHB B 3415
CACTCTCCCTCACCAAATCCATATCCACCGTCAAATTCACCCCCAAAAAACGATGCAGCGGCGCCATTAAAGCCGAATTGAACACATCTCTGGTCATCAGTCTCAGCACTGGTCTGTCCCTGTTTTTGGGCAGGTTCGTGTTCTTCAATTTCCAGAGAGAGAATGTGGCCAAACAGGTTCCCGAACAGAACGGTATGACCCATTTCGAAGCTGGTGATTCTCGAGCCAAAGAGTATGTGAGTCTCCTCAAATCCAACGACCCAGTTGGGTTCAACATCGTCGATGTCTTGGCTTGGGGTTCCATTGGACACATCGTTGCTTACTATATACTTGCTACCTCTAGCAATGGATATGATCCCAAGTTCTTTGGATGAATTTGAATTTGAATTTGAATTTGGATTGTTGTTGGGTTGTGCTAGTAATTCATGTGTATAGGTGGGGAGGCTACAATTTTCTTGTTTGTTCTTCATTTTTCGAATTAATTTGAAGCTTTGCTGTGTTGTGTTGTGTTGTGTT
>NZ_JUEI01000240.1:0-502 GCF_000802655.2 Paenibacillus sp. IHB B 3415
AGGGAGGGGTGAAGACTTTGATCGTTTTTGAGGTTAGAGATGGCTCGTACCAAGCAGACTGCTCGTAAGTCCACCGGAGGAAAGGCTCCTAGGAAGCAGCTCGCTACTAAGGCTGCTCGTAAGTCAGCCCCAACCACTGGAGGTGTGAAGAAACCTCACAGATACCGCCCTGGAACTGTTGCTCTTCGTGAAATTCGCAAGTACCAAAAGAGTACTGAGCTCCTGATCAGGAAGCTTCCATTCCAGAGGCTTGTACGTGAAATTGCTCAGGACTTCAAGACTGATTTGCGTTTCCAGAGCCATGCTGTGCTAGCACTGCAGGAGGCTGCTGAGGCATATCTTGTGGGTTTGTTTGAAGACACTAACCTCTGTGCCATCCATGCCAAGCGTGTTACAATCATGCCCAAGGACATTCAGTTGGCAAGGAGGATCAGAGGTGAGCGTGCTTAATCGAGCGTTGTGCTCAGGTGGTGGTGGTGGTGGTGGTGGTGGATGATTGTGG
>NZ_JUEI01000241.1:0-495 GCF_000802655.2 Paenibacillus sp. IHB B 3415
CAGCTCCAGCTCGGTCAGCGGCCGGGTCTCATCCTCCATGTACTGGGGAACAAGCATAATCTCTGTCCGTCTCTTCAACGCATACAACAAGCCGTAAATTAGCCCGTAGTATAGGCAAATCCACAGTAATGAAGGTGAAGCCAAAATCAGCACACCTGCCGTAAACCCGTTCACCCACTCCACCGCCGCAAACGTAGCATTATTCAGCAGCTCTGCAAGCTGCACAGTTAAGAGGGCTGCAGTATTCCAGAACCTTCCAAGCAGCAGCGCCAGCGTACCAAGCGGCAGGACCAGGAACGTGATGAAAGGCACAAACAGCAGATTGGCGGCAAAGGACAGCAGCGAAAATTGGTTAAAATAATATATCGTTAGCGGGAAAGAGACCAATTGCGCAATGAAGGTTACCGAGAGGGCGCTGCCCAGCCAGTTAGGTAAACGTCTGAACAATGGCGCGGCCAGCGGCGTATATACCATGAGACCTGCTGTCACCAGAAA
>NZ_JUEI01000242.1:0-492 GCF_000802655.2 Paenibacillus sp. IHB B 3415
CAGCTCCAGCTCGGTCAGCGGCCGGGTCTCATCCTCCATGTACTGGGGAAGCATAATCTCTGTCCGTCTCTTCAACGCATACAACAAGCCGTAAAGTAGCCCGTAGTATAGGCAAATCCAGAGCAAGGACGGTGAAGCCCAGATCAGCACACCTGCCGTAAACCCGTTTACCCACTCCACTGCCGCAAACGTAGCATTATTCAGCAGCTCTGCAAGCTGCACAGATAAGAGGGCGGCAGTATTCCAGAACCGTCCAAGCAGCAGCGCCAGCGTACCAAGCGGCAGCACCAGGAACGTGATGAATGGAACCAGCAGCAGATTGGCGGCAAAGGACAGCAGCGAAAATTGGTTAAAGTAATAAATCGTCAACGGGAAAGAGACCAATTGCGCAATGAAGGTTACCGAGAGGGTGGTGCCGAGCCAGTTAGGTAAACGTCTGAATAATGGCGCGGCCAGCGGCGTATATACCATGAGACCTGCTGTCACCAGAAA
>NZ_JUEI01000243.1:0-474 GCF_000802655.2 Paenibacillus sp. IHB B 3415
CATTGCATGAAGGTATGGCCACCTATTAATAAGAAGAAGTACGAGACTCTTTCTTACCTTCCACCTCTCTCAAAGCCTCAATTGGGCAAGGAAGTTGATTACCTTATTCGCAAAGGCTGGATTCCTTGCTTGGAATTCGAGACTGAGCACGGATTCGTGTACCGTGAGCACCACAATAGCCCAGGATACTACGATGGGAGGTACTGGACCATGTGGAAGCTGCCCATGTTTGGATGCACAGACTCGTCGCAGGTGTTGAAGGAGCTCGATGAGTGCACCAAAGAGTACCCCAAAGCCTTTGTCCGAATCATCGGATTCGACAACAAGCGCCAAGTTCAGTGCATCAGTTTCATCGCCCACAAGCCTCCTGGCTACTAAATTTCTTAGAGACGGACTCATTGTGACTCATCATTCAGAGACATTTATCAGAGTTCTTTTTAAATAATTTATTTACTTTCAAGTAACGTTTATTTT
>NZ_JUEI01000244.1:0-456 GCF_000802655.2 Paenibacillus sp. IHB B 3415
GGGAGCCTCGAGACTCCGGTAACATCAAGCCCATTGATCGCTTGGTACCTCTCCAACCTCCCGGCCTACCGGACAGCCGTGAGCCCACTTCTCCGGGGAATTGAGGTTGGCCTGGCGCACGGCTACCTCCTAGTTGGGCCTTTCGTCAAGACAGGCCCGCTAAGAGATACACCGGTTGCCGGCCCAGCCGGATCTCTAGCAGCAGGAGGGCTTGTAGTTATACTAAGCATTTGCCTAACAATGTATGGGATTGCATCATTCAAAGAAGGAGAGCCATCGACTGCACCGGCATTGACTTTGACTGGAAGGAAGAAGGAGCCAGACCAGTTGCAGACTGCTGATGGTTGGGCCAAGTTCACTGGTGGGTTCTTCTTTGGTGGCATTTCTGGGGTCATTTGGGCCTATTTCTTGCTCTATGTCCTTGACCTTCCTTACTACGTCAAGTAAAAAAAAAAA
>NZ_JUEI01000245.1:0-648 GCF_000802655.2 Paenibacillus sp. IHB B 3415
GTTTCATCAATCAATAGCCTCTCTCTACATATATCAAACTTGTTACTTCCTATTAGACTTTCTATTTTTCAAATGGCCACGTCAGCAATGCAGTCCATCCTAGCAAGACCAGTGTCAGGTGTCACGGCGAGAGCAAGGTTCAGTCAGTTCACTCCTTGCAACTACGTGCCACGTCTTCAGAGGGATGCTGGCATGCAAGTGCGGTGCATGGCAGAGGATGATCAAAATAAGGATGTGACACCCATTACAACTCCTCCGCCGGCATCACAGCCAACCCCTTTTCCTCCACCGAAGCCAAAGGTAAGCACCAAATTTTCTGACGTGTTAGCATTCAGTGGACCCGCACCGGAGAGAATCAACGGCAGGCTGGCGATGATCGGGTTCGTGGCCGCGATGGCGGTGGAACTATCGAAGGGTGAGGATGTGTTGGCCCAGATATCCAACATGGTTTGTGGGGACAAGCATTGTGCTAACCCTAGCATCTTTGATACCTCTATTCAAAGGGGTGAGTGTGGAGTCTCGTTCAGAGGGGATTATGAGCTCTGATGCTGAGCTCTGGAATGGGAGGTTTGCTATGTTGGGTTTGGTTGCATTGGCTTTCACTGAGTTTGTCAAAGGTGGAGCCCTTGTGTAGGTCCCACTTTTTTT
>NZ_JUEI01000246.1:0-440 GCF_000802655.2 Paenibacillus sp. IHB B 3415
CAGGTCGGGTGGTTTGCACTGTCCCGGGAACTAACTGTACTACCTGCCCAGGGATTGCTGGGGTTAACGTGACTTTGTCGTGCAACGGAGGCCAAACAATCCTTGCACAGGCCATCACAACCCGTGGAGGGTTAGTGCATCTCATCCTATCAGCTCCAGTTGTTCCTCCCTTTGGCCTATCGCAGCAATGCATGGCCTATGTGAAACTCCCCATCGCCAATTGCCATGTTTTCCCTCTCACCGGAATCCTACGTTATCCCCTTACCTTCGTGAACATTACAGTAGGAATCGGTGGTCCAATTATCAACTTAATTTTGGGCGCATCTGTTCGTGTTAACTAGAAGCCATGTATACATACAATACAACATGGTTCACTCCTCCTACAGATTATGAGTTGAACTTTTTATAATAAGTTGTAATAATGGCTTCTGAAATAAGGA
>NZ_JUEI01000247.1:0-437 GCF_000802655.2 Paenibacillus sp. IHB B 3415
GGAATGTAGCAGCTTGAAAATCGACTTTTTCAACAGTCTGTGTTATTCCAACTATGTTACTGCAAACAGGGTTGTTTCCATTATTAGGTGACGTTTTTCCACTTAATTCTCCCTTGCAGGTAGGGGGCAACAGTGAGGGAGAGGTTATATGCGTGTTAGAGCTAACAATGGCGGCGGAGGAAGGGTAGAAAGGAACAAAGCAGAGCTTGTAGAGGGCGGAGGGCAGGTGCTGGAAAGCAGAGAACAGAGAACAGAGAACAGAGAACAAAGTGTCAGAAGAAATAAATTTATAGACTGAAAAATAAAGTGCTAGACTACGCAAATAAAGTTGTAGACTGAGAAAATAAAGTATTAGACTGACGAGGCTTCATTAAGCTAACGGGCAGTTTAGTTAACAATGTACTTAGATTGATCGAACTGGGC
Source organism: Paenibacillus sp. IHB B 3415 (assembly GCF_000802655.2). Taxonomy (NCBI): domain Bacteria; kingdom Bacillati; phylum Bacillota; class Bacilli; order Caryophanales; family Paenibacillaceae; genus Paenibacillus; species Paenibacillus sp. IHB B 3415. The sequence goes on from NZ_JUEI01000247.1 coordinate 424, forward strand.
GGTTTCTTTACATT
>NZ_JUEI01000248.1:0-437 GCF_000802655.2 Paenibacillus sp. IHB B 3415
CTCCTTCCACCCCAGACCTCGTTGGCAGAGGAAGGATCAGCATGAGGAAGTCTTTTGGCAAGCCAGGCCCATCAGGTAGCCCGTGGTACGGCCCAGACCGGGTCCTGTACTTGGGCCCACTCTCCGGTGAGCCCCCATCCTACCTCACTGGAGAATTCCCTGGTGATTATGGCTGGGACACTGCTGGGCTTTCAGCTGATCCAGAAACATTCGCCAAGAACCGTGAGCTTGAGGTGATCCACTGCAGATGGGCCATGCTTGGAGCTCTTGGGTGTGTCTTCCCAGAGCTCTTGGCCCGCAACGGTGTCAAGTTCGGTGAGGCCATCTGGTTCAAGGCTGGAGCCCAAATCTTCAGTGAGGGTGGACTTGACTACTTGGGCAACCCTGGCTTGATCCATGCTCAAAGCATTTTGGCCATTTGGGCTTGCCAAGTTATC
>NZ_JUEI01000249.1:0-1128 GCF_000802655.2 Paenibacillus sp. IHB B 3415
TTCCCACTCGATTTTGAGTCGAGCGCGTCTGCCATTCCGCCACGCCGGCATATACATAGAATTAGTTCTAAAAGATAATGGAGGTGCCACCCAGATTTGAACTGGGGATAAAGCTTTTGCAGAGCTTTGCCTTACCACTTGGCTATGGCACCAAAAAAATGGAGCGGACGACGGGAATCGAACCCGCGACCCTCGCCTTGGCAAGGCGATGCTCTACCGCTGAGCCACGTCCGCATATAATGGCTGGGGATATAGGAATCGAACCTATGAATGACGGAGTCAAAGTCCGTTGCCTTACCGCTTGGCTAATCTCGAACCCGCGACCCTCGCCTTGGCAAGGCGATGCTCTACCGCTGAGCCACGTCCGCATATAATGGCTGGGGATATAGGAATCGAACCTATGAATGACGGAGTCAAAGTCCGTTGCCTTACCGCTTGGCTAATCCCCAACATTTGATTTAATAAAATGGGGCGACTGATGGGTCTCGAACCCACGAATGCCGGAACCACAATCCGGTGCGTTAACCCCTTCGCCACAGTCGCCATATGAAGCTTATTTAATTGCAATGCCTTATAACTCTTATAAAATAAATGGGGCGACCGATGGGTCTCGAACCCACGAATGCCGGAACCACAATCCGGTGCGTTAACCACTTCGCCACGATCGCCATATTAAATTTTATAGGATATTACTTGGCAGGGGCAGCAGGAATTGAACCCACACCAACGGTTTTGGAGACCGTTGTTCTACCTTTAAACTATGCCCCTAAAAATGGTGGAGGCTGATGGATTCGAACCACCGAACACGTACGTGAGCAGATTTACAGTCTGATGCGTTTGGCCACTTCGCTAAGCCTCCGAGGATGGTGCCGGCGAGCTATGCCCCTAAAAATGGTGGAGGCTGATGGATTCGAACCACCGAACACGTACGTGAGCAGATTTACAGTCTGATGCGTTTGGCCACTTCGCTAAGCCTCCGAGGATGGTGCCGGCGAGAGGACTTGAACCCCCAACCTACTGATTACAAGTCAGTTGCTCTACCAATTGAGCTACACCGGCGTATTAAGTTGTAAAAAATATGGTGGCGCGGGAGGGAATCGAACCCCCGACACAAGGATTTTCAGTCCT
>NZ_JUEI01000250.1:0-424 GCF_000802655.2 Paenibacillus sp. IHB B 3415
AATGGCGCGGCCAGCGGCGTATATACCATGAGACCTGCTGTCACCAGAAAGGACAGCTGAAAGCTGACGCTGAGCAGCAGATACGGGTTCCAGACCAACATCATCAGCGCCGCAGCAGCCAGAATGTTCATTCCATCCTTAAGGATACCGAGCCTTGCGGCAAGCAGAGCAATCATGCTCATTAGCCCGGCACGAACCACTGACGGTCCGGCACCGGACAGCAGTACATAGGCTGGTACAAGCAGTAATGTTACCGTGAGTGCTGTTTCTCTCGTGAAGCGGCAGCGACGCAGAAGAAACAAGATCACCCCGACATAAACCGCAACATGCATTCCCGAGATCGCCAGAATATGAGTCAGCCCCAGCTGTGAGAACTGTTTGAAGGTCTCCGGGGCCAGATCCTCCTGGATGCCGATGACAAGTC
>NZ_JUEI01000251.1:0-418 GCF_000802655.2 Paenibacillus sp. IHB B 3415
CCAAAACCAATCTTTCTCATCATCTTCGAATCATTCAGTTGAATTTCACTAGAAATGTCGGGAAGAGGAAAGGGAGGAAAGGGTTTGGGAAAGGGAGGAGCGAAGAGGCACAGGAAAGTCCTCAGAGACAACATCCAGGGAATCACCAAGCCCGCGATCAGGAGGCTGGCTCGGAGGGGAGGAGTGAAGCGTATCAGCGGTCTGATCTACGAGGAGACACGTGGAGTGCTCAAGATCTTCCTAGAGAACGTGATTCGTGATGCTGTCACATACACTGAGCATGCTCGCCGCAAGACTGTCACGGCCATGGACGTTGTTTATGCCCTCAAGAGGCAGGGGAGAACTCTCTATGGGTTTGGGGGTTAGGGTTTTGGTCACAAAAGTCTTGCTGTCAAGAAAGAGAGGTCATGGGGATGTT
>NZ_JUEI01000252.1:0-417 GCF_000802655.2 Paenibacillus sp. IHB B 3415
TCTGCCCTCGAGACAAATGGGGCTTTTTCAGCTTCTGACATGGATTTCCATTTGTCTCCACCAGCCTTACCAACAGCAGCAACGGACTTGTTGTTTGGATGCTTCTCCTTGTACGTCTTCCTGAAATCCTCCATGAAAACGAAGAAGGCACTGGCAGGCCTCTTAGGCTTGTTAGGATCCTTGGCAGCAGCCTTCCCCTTTTTCGCAGGCTGTTTAGCAGGTTTCTCGGCACCTTTCTTCTTCACAGAAAGCTTGGAATCAGCTTTCTTGGGCTCCGCCTTCGATCTACCTCCTTTCATGGTAAAACCTCTAGGGTTAGGGTTGTAGAGAGAGAGTGAGTGAAACGATTGCTTTGCTTCGGTGTTGTGAGGAGGACAGATAAGAAGAGAGGAGTTTGTGAAGGAAAAATTAAAATTG
>NZ_JUEI01000253.1:0-1869 GCF_000802655.2 Paenibacillus sp. IHB B 3415
ACTACGCCGAAAGCCATCGTAATGACTGGGCTGACGGATATTGCGGGCATTGCCGCAGGAAGTGGGATCAACACGGGGATAGCACTGAAGAAAGACGGAAGTGTAGTTATATGGGGTGAAAATTATTGGCAAATTGTAGCAGTAAACGGCCTGAGCGGAATACGGTCCATTAGCGGAGGCAACAGCAATTATGCAGTTACGGCCAATGGGGACGTGCAAAGCTGGAACGGAGCCCAACCCCCGGTGAAAGTAGAGGGTCTAAGTGATGTGAGTGCGGTGGCAGGGGGCGAGAATTTTGCGATAGCGTCCAAGGCGGATGGAAGTGTCTGGACGTGGGGGAGCATCAATACCTCCGGGCAGTTAGGGGATGGGACAACGATTGCACGGACCACACCCGCACCAATAAAAGAAAATACGGCACCAAAAGTGACGTTAACGTATCCATTAGGCAGTGAAGGAGCCCCAGAGGAGAGCAAAGTTAACCAGCCGTCTATACGGTGGACGCAGGCGGATGCAGCGTTAACCAACTTTGCGGCGTATCAAGTACAGGTCCTGAATGCAGGAGGAAATATAGTGGTGGATTCGGGAGTGGTGAATCAGCCCTTGACCAGTACAATAAACACTTGGACAGTGGGCGAAGCGTTACCATCCGGCCAGACCTACCAAGTGAAAGTGAAGGTATATGACGAACATTTGTGGTCGGAATGGTCGAGCGTGGGGTGGATGAGAGTGAACATAGGTTTGGACGTACTGACATCCAACGTTAGTGCAGGAGGAACGGCTGGTTTCCAAATAAAAGAAGATGGTACCGTGTGGGCGTGGGGAAGTAACGGAGGTAAGTTAGGAGATGAACAACGACCCCGAAGACCACAGCTGTGCAAATTCCAGGATTAACCAATGTTATTTCGATAGCAGTAGGGCTGAATCATACTCTGGGACTTAAGAGCGATGGAACTGTATGGGCATGGGGACTGAATTCAGCGGGTCAATTGGGGGTAGGAAGCACGACAAGCAGTTTGGTCCCTCAGCGGGTAAATAACTTGAGTGGAATTATTGCTGTCGCTGCCAATGGAGGTAGTAGTTATGCGCTAAAAAATGACGGGACGGTATGGTCGTGGGGCAACAACTACTATGGCCAATTGGGAGATAACACCACTACGACCCGACTTACGCCAGTACAAGTGCTGGGGGTAAGCGGAGTAACTGCGTTAGCGGCCGGAGATAGCTATACCTATGCGTTAACGAGTGCGGGAACCGTTTGGGGCTGGGGAAGAAGTAACCATTATAAAATTCCGGGTGCAACGGCCGAAACTACGCCGAAAGCCATCGTAATGACTGGGCTGACGGATATTGCGGGCATTGCCGCAGGAAGTGGGATCAACACGGGGATAGCACTGAAGAAAGACGGAAGTGTAGTTATATGGGGTGAAAATTATTGGCAAATTGTAGCAGTAAACGGCCTGAGCGGAATACGGTCCATTAGCGGAGGCAACAGCAATTATGCAGTTACGGCCAATGGGGACGTGCAAAGCTGGAACGGAGCCCAACCCCCGGTGAAAGTAGAGGGTCTAAGTGATGTGAGTGCGGTGGCAGGGGGCGAGAATTTTGCGATAGCGTCCAAGGCGGATGGAAGTGTCTGGACGTGGGGGAGCATCAATACCTCCGGGCAGTTAGGGGATGGGACAACGATTGCACGGACCACACCCGCACCAATAAAAGAAAATACGGCACCAAAAGTGACGTTAACGTATCCATTAGGCAGTGAAGGAGCCCCAGAGGAGAGCAAAGTTAACCAGCCGTCTATACGGTGGACGCAGGCGGATGCAGCGTTAACCAACTTTGCGGCGTATCAAGTACAGGTCCTGAATG
>NZ_JUEI01000254.1:0-400 GCF_000802655.2 Paenibacillus sp. IHB B 3415
GCATGGATCAAGCTAGGGTTGCCCAAGTAGTCAAGCCCACCCTCACTGAAGATTTGGGCCCCGGCTTTGAACCATACAGCCTCACCGAACTTGACACCATTGCGGGCCAAAAGCTCGGGGAAGACACACCCAAGAGCGCCGAGCATGGCCCATCTGCAATGGATCACCTCGAGCTCACGGTTCTTGGAAAATGTTTCTGGGTCAGCTGAAAGCCCAGCAGTGTCCCAACCGTAGTCACCAGGGAATTCTCCAGTAAGGTAGGATGGGGGGTCACCAGAGAGTGGGCCCAAATACAAGACTCGGTCTGGGCCGTACCATGGGCTACCGGATCGGACGGGCTTGCCACCAGTCTTCCTCATGCTGATCCTTCCTCTGCCAACGAGGTCTGGGGTGGAAGGAG
>NZ_JUEI01000255.1:0-385 GCF_000802655.2 Paenibacillus sp. IHB B 3415
CTCAGCAGCCTCCTGGAGGGCCGCAACAGCGGAGCTCTGGAATCGGAGATCGGTCTTGAAGTCCTGAGCGATCTCACGAACAAGTCTCTGGAATGGAAGCTTTCGGATCAGAAGCTCTGTGGATTTCTGGTACTTTCGGATCTCCCGGAGCGCCACCGTGCCGGGGCGGAAGCGGTGGGGCTTCTTCACACCACCGGTGGCTGGAGCGGACTTGCGAGCGGCCTTGGTGGCGAGTTGCTTCCTTGGTGCCTTGCCTCCGGTGGACTTCCGAGCTGTCTGCTTTGTACGAGCCATTTGAGACTAGGGTCTTAGAGAGAGAAAAAAAACTAGGCCTTGAGAGAGAGAGAGAGAGAGAGAGAGAGAGTATGTACTATGTTGGTGGTGG
>NZ_JUEI01000256.1:0-686 GCF_000802655.2 Paenibacillus sp. IHB B 3415
GCCGGACAGAAAAACTCGGGGGATTCTCCGGCTTCCAGTTCATACGAACACTCGGCCACTATAAATTCAGGTACGGGATCCAGCATTCCGCATTCCACACACACATAGTCAATCCATACCTCTGGCTCCTCTTCTTCCTCCCAGGGATTCCATCGTTCCAGTTCTTTGGCTTGTTCCTGTTCGTTCTCTTGTCCTCGTGCTTTTTCCATCTCTTCTCATCCCCCATTTTCTTTGGTTTGCGTATTCTCGCTCCTCGTCATAATAATAAATTCGCCCATATTCTGCATGCCAAATCACCACAAGCACTTCTGCAGGAAAAGTCATCTCGATTTGTTTATGTACCATGAACCGCCACAGATTAATGACCTTCTGCGATTCTTTGTTTTTCCCCCGGCTGTACAGACCATAGCGTCCCACCATCCGAAAATGCTTTGGAGGGATGTGCTGCACCACATCGTAGATAAATTTCATCACCGGCGATACCACATCCACCCTTTTCCCCGTTCGGTGATCCTCATACCAATAATGCACCTTGTGGTAGTCATAGCTCACGACACGGTATTCTGCTATCGCCGGACGTGCTAAGTACCGCCCTATATATTTCGCGGCTCCCCTCGCATCGTTCATTCGCTGCTCTGCATTCACGTAAAATCCCTGCGGGTACCGCTGGTATAGCTCATTCACCA
>NZ_JUEI01000257.1:0-369 GCF_000802655.2 Paenibacillus sp. IHB B 3415
TACACAAATTCAAACCACACTCAAAATAGGCACACATATATATAGAATTCATTTCACTTCTTCAATCTCATCTAGTGCATAGTTGTTAGTTGATACATTGGCATAGTTGACCTTGTTGAATCGAACCACCACTGGATATCGAGTCTTTGGGTCCTGATCAACCGCTACAACAGATCCTATGCCTTTGAACCAGTAAGACTCCTTCCTCAGAATTCTCACCTTGGTGCCTCTCTTGGGTCCAATCGGAGGTGGCTTAGGAGGTGAGACGGTGGTGGTGGCGGTTTTGGTGGCAGCTGGTGGCTCCGCCTCCTCGGATGCACGCACAACCATCATCCTTCTTGAAACACTGCCATTGTTGTTGTTGTTGTT
>NZ_JUEI01000258.1:0-365 GCF_000802655.2 Paenibacillus sp. IHB B 3415
TTTTTTTAACAGAAAAAGTAGAGTTTCCATTCAGACAGACATTTGAACTCAAAACATACATATATAACCTCCTAACTTTATACAAACATAGCCAAACAAACACCAAATGACCATGAAACCATGTCCACTTTATTTATAAGAAAAACACTTAAAAAAACCTTCATAATTTAAAGAAGCCTCATACCCACAAGCACAGAGATGTTATACATATATAAATACATATTACATATGTATTTAGATTATTGTTGAGAGAGAATCATCTTCTCATCTCTAGCTTTGTAGAAGGCTAGTAGTGGTTAGGAAGTTGTCATTTGTTCATTTGCAAGTGCAAGGGTCACAGCTGCAGTTGGCTCCACATTTGCAGC
>NZ_JUEI01000259.1:0-361 GCF_000802655.2 Paenibacillus sp. IHB B 3415
CCTCCACCTCCACCTCCAACTCCGAGCCCTTCCACAGGCACCTGCCCCATAAATGCCCTAAAACTAGGTGTATGTGCCAATTTGCTCAATGGATTGCTTAATATTACAATAGTTACACCTCCGGTAAAACCATGCTGCAGTCTCTTTCCTGGACTTGTTGACCTTGAGGTTGCTTTGTGCCTTTGTACTGTGATTAAGGCAAACCCATTGGTCCCCAACGTACATGTTGCATTGAGCTTGCTTGTTAACGTTTGTGGGAGAAATATTCCTACTAACTTCCGATGCCCCTAAACAACTTCTGTTTCCTAGCCCTCTCTGTGGCTTTTGCTCATTTCATGAGTCATATAATAAGAGTGTGGGG
>NZ_JUEI01000260.1:0-354 GCF_000802655.2 Paenibacillus sp. IHB B 3415
TTCATCGGAGTTATCCACATTTTTTTGCATTGTATAATTTCCTATACAAGTACAAACTCACCCTAACGGGTGAATCAATCTGGTGCTTATGCGGCTTATATAGCCTGTGCAGCTTATGTAGATATTAAGGCCACCTCGCGATGCTTCCCTCAGACTACTTGCGGGCCAGCCCCCCGGAGAAATTACGCGCGAATGCTCCTCATTCCCTCCTGCCGCCCGCTTCTGGCGGATTCAGGGGCACTTTTGCTCCTCATTTTCTCCTGCCGCCCGCTTCCGGCGGATTCAGGGGCACTTTTGCTCCTCATTTACGCATACCGCCCGCGTTCGGCGGATTCAGGGGCACTTTTGCTCCTC
>NZ_JUEI01000261.1:0-344 GCF_000802655.2 Paenibacillus sp. IHB B 3415
ATTTTGGAAATTATATCCATACCATAATATGGGGAATCAACAGGCTTGTATGAAATACAACAATCTTCCCGCTAAGCGGCTTAGAGGAGGAGGAATGCTGTATTTTATACAACAATTTTGGATTAGGGCCGAGATTATGAGGAAAATGTTGTATTTTGTGCAGGATTTTTTTAATACCCCAGATTTCCATCATGATTAGCAGATATTCACCATAATTAGCATATCATCATCACAATCACCCGACCTCCACTACTATCAGCGGTTAAATATCAGTGGCTAAAATAAACCAAACCTCCCCGCCTGGGCGGAGCTATAGGCTCCTGCTCAAAATAAAAGTCTGCCAA
>NZ_JUEI01000262.1:0-343 GCF_000802655.2 Paenibacillus sp. IHB B 3415
GAGGCTTTTGCAGAGCTCAAGGTGAAGGAGATCAAGAATGGAAGACTAGCTATGTTCTCAATGTTTGGGTTCTATGTTCAGGCCATTGTGACAGGAAAGGGACCATTGGAGAACCTGGCTGACCATCTTGCTGACCCAGTTAACAACAATGCTTGGGCTTATGCTACCAACTTTGTCCCCGGCAAGTGAGAGAGCTTCTTCATGAGAGGAATTGTATTACACTCACTCAATCACTGTTTCGTAGAATTGGTGTGAATTAATGAAGAAATATGCTTTGAATTTTGTGTGCTCTTATTCTCCACTAGTGAATCTATTTTTGATTCTTCATTTGTGCTAAAAAAAA
>NZ_JUEI01000263.1:0-337 GCF_000802655.2 Paenibacillus sp. IHB B 3415
CTGTTCTTGGTAACAAAACAACCATAAAATGAACCACCTTTCATTTCTTCTTCAGAGCAGCCTTGGTCACCTTTGCACCAGATGGGTCCTTCTTCTCCACACTCTTGATGACACCAACAGCCACCGTTTGACGCATGTCCCTCACGGCAAAACGACCAAGTGGTGGGTACTCCGAGAAAGTCTCCACCACCATGGGCTTTGTGGGAATCATCTTCACCATACCAGCATCACCATTCTTCAAGAATTTGGGCTCCTTCTCTAGCTCCTTACCAGACCTCCTGTCAATCTTGGTTAGAATCTCAGCAAACTTAACTGCAATGTGGGAAGTGTGGCAATC
>NZ_JUEI01000264.1:0-336 GCF_000802655.2 Paenibacillus sp. IHB B 3415
AGTTCTCTCTCTCTCTCTCTCTCTCCCCTAAACAAAATGGACAAAAAAAGAGTTTTCACAATTCCACAAGTTGCTGAACACAAATCCAAGGAGGATTGCTGGTTCATCATCAATGGCAGAGTATTGGACGTGACGAAGTTTCTGGAAGAACACCCAGGAGGAGAGGAGGTTTTGATCGAATCAGCCGGAAAAGATGCAACAAAGAACTTTGAGGATATAGGACACAGCAAGGCTGCTAAGAACTTGATCCTCAAGTATCAGGTAGGGTACCTCCAGGGCTACAACATTCAAGAAGGCAATGACTCTAATGTTGAGATTGCTTCTAACAAGGAATCC
>NZ_JUEI01000265.1:0-333 GCF_000802655.2 Paenibacillus sp. IHB B 3415
ACATCCGTACAAATACAAATCTCCACCACCACCACCAGTGCACCACTTACTACCGCCAATCCACAAGTCTCCACCACTGCCACCACACAAGAAGCCCTACAAGTACTCGTCTCCTCCCCCACCACCCTACAAGTACAAGTCTCCTCCTCCTCCCCCTCCAGTTTACAAATATAAGTCACCACCGCCACCACCTCCGGTGCACAAGCCACCACCCCACCACTACCACTACAGCTCACCTCCTCCTCCCCACCACTACTAAGAAATGGCTTTGATATAGTTCTAAGGAAAGGAGCTGAATAAAATAAAGAAGGCCAGTGTTTGCAAAGCTTTTTT
>NZ_JUEI01000266.1:0-302 GCF_000802655.2 Paenibacillus sp. IHB B 3415
TTTGCGCCCTTAGCTCAGCTGGATAGAGCGTTTGACTACGAATCAAAAGGTCGGGAGTTCGAATCTCTCAGGGCGCGCCATTTATAACTTCATTGAATAATCAAAGTGTCCTTAAGATTCGAACGAGTTCGTTGGAGCATAAGCTTCGATAGAATTACTTCGCAATCGGATGCGTAGCATCCGCATCTCTCAGGGCGCGCCATTATTTCTTATTTCATTTAAATGGTCCGTAATGGATATATACTTATAATTTGCCGGCGTGGCGGAATGGCAGACGCGCTCGACTCAAAATCGAGTGGGAA
>NZ_JUEI01000267.1:0-617 GCF_000802655.2 Paenibacillus sp. IHB B 3415
CGCCAGCACTGCCCCTTCAGTCCCATACTTACCCACATACTTCATGCCGGGGATCGGTATTAAGCTCAGCGTCGATCCGATGCCTTCTGACCAGCGGTCCGCTACGGACAACTGCGCTCCTGTGACATAGTTCGTCCCGATGAAGGCTTGCTGGAAGCCCTTGACTGTACCAAGACCAGGGGTCAGGTCCGCCAGGAAGCTGGCGCCCTGCATCCAGATGGAGTCCCCGTCACGACTCAGGCCAAACGGATCGACGAGCGGTCCGCTACGGACAACTGCGCTCCTGTGACATAGTTCGTCCCGATGAAGGCTTGCTGGAAGCCCTTGACTGTACCAAGACCAGGGGTCAGGTCCGCCAGGAAGCTGGCGCCCTGCATCCAGATGGAGTCCCCGTCACGACTCAGGCCAAACGGATCGACGTACGAGATCGGATTGCCGTTCACATAAGCATAACGGTTCAGCGTTTGCGCATCTGTTATCGTCCCCGTCACGACATCCCGGTTCACGAACCGCTTGATATCCGGGTTATAGTAACGTGCTCGCATATTATACAGCCCGTTCTCATCCGTCATGACGCCGTCGCGCCCATTATACCGGAACGGCTGCTCCGCCCGACC
>NZ_JUEI01000268.1:0-283 GCF_000802655.2 Paenibacillus sp. IHB B 3415
GACTGATATAGAAGAGTCTCCGGCATATGCTGCCGGAAACGGCTTTTCTGTGAAAAGGTCTGGTGAACCGTCCACTTATTACGCAGCGGGCGGTTCAGGAAGGTCAGGTGGTCGTACCGCGCGCGGAAGCGCAGCAGCTGCTGGAACCGCTGGCTGCGCTGAATGCGGCAGCGGTCATAGATCATATTGGGGAAGGAGCGCCACCTGCGCGACCATGTTCCGCTTTTAACATCATAGACAAGCGCATGGATCTGTTCCTTGCTTACATGCACATCTGCGGGGG
>NZ_JUEI01000269.1:0-281 GCF_000802655.2 Paenibacillus sp. IHB B 3415
CACTCATCCGTATATTTCTTCCCGCATCCATGACAAAAACGGCTTTTACAAGTAAAGCAAATAAACACTGGCTCCGGCGTTCCCTTTGTGCAACCTTTGCACTCATATCTGGCATACCCCATATCCCGCGAACCGCAGCGTATCGCTTTATTCACCGTTTCCGTAATGCTGCTGTGAAGCCCCGCAGGCAGGTGATGTCCATGCATTTCCATGAATCCATGAAAGTGGTCCTTTAGAATCTGCCGGATGATTCCTCGTTTCTTCCATGTCTCCTGATTCTT
>NZ_JUEI01000270.1:0-517 GCF_000802655.2 Paenibacillus sp. IHB B 3415
GACAACGTCAAGGCCAAGATCCAGGACAAGGAAGGAATTCCACCGGATCAACAGCGTCTCATCTTCGCCGGAAAACAGCTCGAAGACGGCCGAACCCTCGCCGATTACAACATCCAGAAGGAGTCCACACTCCATCTCGTCCTCCGCCTCCGCGGTGGGATGCAGATCTTCGTCAAAACCCTCACCGGCAAGACGATCACTCTCGAAGTCGAGAGCTCCGACACGATCGACAACGTCAAGGCCAAAAAGAAGGAATTCCACCGGACCAACAACGTCTCATTTTCGCCGGAAAACAGCTCGAAGACGGCCGAACCCTAGCCGACTACAATATCCAGAAGGAATCGACTCTCCATCTCGTTCTCCGCCTGCGCGGTGGAATGCAGATCTTCGTGAAGACTCTCACCGGAAAAACCATCACTCTCGAGGTCGAAAGCTCCGATACGATCGACAACGTCAAGGCCAAGATCCAGGACAAGGAAGGTATTCCGCCGGACCAGCAGCGTCTGATCTTCGCCGG
>NZ_JUEI01000271.1:0-668 GCF_000802655.2 Paenibacillus sp. IHB B 3415
AAAAATATGCAGTTGAAAAGTGTGGAAGAAGCCAAGTATGGTGGTCACGGCTATGGCTACGAGCATGGCCATGAACATGATCATGGACATGAACATGATCATGGACACGGGCACCCTGGCCATGGTGGGCATCCCGGTCATGATGGTGAGGAAAACATGCAAATGAAAAGTGTGGAAGATGCCACGTTTGGCGGTCATGGCCATGGCTACGAACATGGCCATGGACACGAACATGGACACGAATATGGACATGGGCACCCTGGACATGGTGGTCACCCTGGACATGGTGCTGGTGAGACAAAAGAGGCGGAAACTGAGTCTAATAAGAATTAGATGACCTTTATAAATCGTATGCATGTTAAAAGTGTGGAAGATGCCACGTTTGGCGGTCATGGCCATGGCTACGAACATGGCCATGGACACGAACATGGACACGAATATGGACATGGGCACCCTGGACATGGTGGTCACCCTGGACATGGTGCTGGTGAGACAAAAGAGGCGGAAATTACGTCTAATAAGAATTAGATGACCTTTGTAAATCGTATGCATGTTTTGTGTGGACAAATAAAATAAATATGTAATGTATGTATGTTTTTAATGTGGAATAAAGCATGGTGTTAGCATGTGCCACAGTGTATTAGTCGTGTAATATCATTATCAAGACT
>NZ_JUEI01000272.1:0-267 GCF_000802655.2 Paenibacillus sp. IHB B 3415
ATGGAAGAAACGAGGAATCATCCGGCAGATTCTAAAAGATCACTTTCATGGATTTATGGAAATGCACGGTCATCACCTGCCTGAGGGGCTCCATAGCAGCATCACGGAAACGGTGAATAAAGCGATACGCTGTGGCACCCGGGATATGGGCTATGCCAGATATGAGTGTAAGGGCTGCACGAAGGGAACGCCGGAGCCAGTGTTTATTTGCTTTACGTGTAAAAGCCGTTTTTGTCATGGATGCGGGAAGAAATATACGGATGAGTG
>NZ_JUEI01000273.1:0-261 GCF_000802655.2 Paenibacillus sp. IHB B 3415
AAAAGGGGAAGGAACAGGGGAATTGACAAATTCGTTCATAGCAGTTGGATTGTTTCCACTTGCTCATAAATGGAGAAGCCCCTCTCAAACAGCAGTTGGAAAAACAGCACTTAATATAAGGCATATCAGCCAAAGTAGAGGAAGTGCATGGAATTAAATGACGTTTATCCAACTGATTCACTCAAATGCTCCAAAATAGCTAAAATAAGATACGTTTATCCAACTGCTATGAACGAATTTGTCAATTCCCCTGTTCCTTCC
>NZ_JUEI01000274.1:0-705 GCF_000802655.2 Paenibacillus sp. IHB B 3415
ATTTTGGCCATTTGGGCTTGCCAAGTTATCTTGATGGGCGCCGTGGAGGGATACCGTATTGCTGGTGGGCCTCTCGGTGAGGTGACTGACCCACTCTACCCGGGTGGAAGCTTCGACCCGTTGGGCCTTGCCGATGACCCAGAGGCCTTTGCTGAGCTAAAGGTGAAGGAGATCAAGAATGGTAGACTAGCCATGTTTTCCATGTTTGGATTCTTTGTTCAAGCCATTGTGACTGGAAAGGGACCATTGGAGAACCTTGCTGACCACCTTGCTGATCCAGTGAACAACAATGCCTGGGCTTATGCCACTAACTTTGTTCCCGGAAAGTGAGTGAAAATTTAATTTAATTTTTAAAAAAAAAAACAAAGGCAATTTCGGTACCATGTGAATGTGAATTTGAGAATGTATGATGTAAATTGATTTGAAGCCGTTGTGACTGGAAAGGGACCATTGGAGAACCTTGCTGACCACCTTGCTGATCCAGTGAACAACAATGCTTGGGCTTATGCCACCAACTTTGTCCCCGGAAAATGAGCAAAATTACTGAGAAGGAAAGAATGCTTAAGCTACTTGTACCTCTGCTAGCAATGTAAAATTGGGTGTGAATTATGCAGAGAAATGTTGTGGTTTGCTTTTATTTTATGTACTACAAATAATTTTTTATTTTTATTTTTATTTGAATTGTGAAACATGTTCTTCTTTAAA
>NZ_JUEI01000275.1:0-254 GCF_000802655.2 Paenibacillus sp. IHB B 3415
GTGAGGAGGTGGTGGTTTGTGAGGTTCTGGAGGGCCTGGTGGTGGCGCTTGGGGTCCCGGAGGAGGGTGGCCATGATGAGGCGGTGGTGGTTCGTGATGAGGAGGAGGTGGTTCGTGATGAGGAGGACCTGGATGAGGCGCGTGCGGTGGTGGTGGATGGTGGGGATCAGGTGGTGGTGGATTGTGCATCTTCTTCTTTGCTTCTTTCTCGCGTTTTAATAACAATGATGGTAGGGTTGTGGTGGTGGTGTCGA
>NZ_JUEI01000276.1:0-250 GCF_000802655.2 Paenibacillus sp. IHB B 3415
GTCGTGTGAAACAAAGACTTTTTCAACAGTCTGAATAACAACACTTAATTCCCTCGAAATTTTCGAATATGAGATTTTAGTTGGATAAACGACACTTAATTCCATGCATATTGGCTGATATGAGCATATTGGGCACAATTAAGTGTCATAAATCCATCTAATTCCGATTCAGCAGATGGCGCGAAAAATTAAGTGTCATAAATCAGACTGTTGAAAAAGTCTTTGTTTCACACGACACCGCGTTAATTTG
>NZ_JUEI01000277.1:0-249 GCF_000802655.2 Paenibacillus sp. IHB B 3415
CTGACCTCCTGCTTGCAAGGCAGGCGCTCTCCCAGCTGAGCTATGGCCCCATAAAGGTATTCAATTCTGAAATGTTATATGGTGGGCCTTGGTGGACTCGAACCACCGACCTCACCCTTATCAGAGGTGCGCTCTAACCAACTGAGCTAAAAGCCCATATAACAGATAACATTGTGAATCAACCAATAAATTGATTGTTCGCTTGGCGGCGTCCTACTCTCCCAGGACCCTTCGGTCCAAGTACCATCG
>NZ_JUEI01000278.1:0-242 GCF_000802655.2 Paenibacillus sp. IHB B 3415
GACGCAGATATTTCACCCGCACCGGGGTGCAGCGGAAGGCTTCTCTTTATCTTTACATTGCCGCGCATTCCTTCAATCCCTTGAAAACTGGCAACTACACTGCTAATGATTATACCATAGGCCTGCAGTTTCGATAATTTCGCACCGGTCCAGTAGTTGGTCCCGTCTTTCGCTGCCAGAATCTGCTCCTGCATGATATCAACGGGCACATTATCCAGATTAGATTTGATTTCTCCATTCCT
>NZ_JUEI01000279.1:0-239 GCF_000802655.2 Paenibacillus sp. IHB B 3415
TTTCCAGTCACAATGGCTTGAACAAAGAATCCAAACATGGAAAACATGGCAAGTCTACCATTCTTGATCTCCTTCACCTTGAGCTCAGCAAAGGCCTCTGGGTCATCGGCAAGGCCCAATGGGTCGAAGCTTCCACCCGGGTAGAGTGGGTCGGTCACCTCACCGAGCGGCCCACCTGCAATACGGTAGCCCTCCACGGCGCCCATCAAGATAACTTGGCAAGCCCAAATGGCCAAAAT
>NZ_JUEI01000280.1:0-239 GCF_000802655.2 Paenibacillus sp. IHB B 3415
TTTCAGCCAGAGAGCTAGCTGAAACTAAGGAAAATATGCAATTGAAAAGTATGGAAGAAGCCAAGTATGGTGGTCATGGACATGATCACGGACACGGGCACCCTGGCCATGGTGGGCATCCTGGACATGGTGGTGAGGAAAACATGCAAATGAAAAGTGTGGAAGATGCCAAGTATGGTGGTCACGGCTATGGCTACGAACATGGCCATGGACACGAACATGGACACGAATATGGACAT
>NZ_JUEI01000281.1:0-1801 GCF_000802655.2 Paenibacillus sp. IHB B 3415
TACTTGGACCGAAGGGTCCTGGGAGAGTAGGACGCCGCCAAGCGGACAATCCACACACACTGTGGTATTTTTTTTGCCCTTATTAGTTGCATAGTGGTATGAGAACGGGCCTTTAGCTCAGCTGGTTAGAGCGCACCTCTGATAAGGGTGAGGTCAGTGGTTCGAGTCCACTAAGGCCCACCATTTTCCCTGATAGCTCAGTTGGTAGAGCACTCGACTGTTAATCGAGTTGTCACAGGTTCGAGTCCTGTTCGGGGAGCCATCTGGAGAGGTGTCCGAGTTTGGCCGAAGGAGCACGATTGGAAATCGTGTAGGCGCCACAAGCGTCTCGAGGGTTCGAATCCCTCTCTCTCCGTAGCTTTACCTTACAAATATTTAATCAACATGGCTCGTTGGTCAAGGGGTTAAGACACCTCCCTTTCACGGAGGTAACATGGGTTCGAATCCCATACGAGTCATATATGGAGGCTTAGCTCAGCTGGGAGAGCATCTGCCTTACAAGCAGAGGGTCGGGGGTTCGAACCCCTCAGCCTCCACCATCTATCTTTAACAGAATAGATTTTTAACATTGACGCGGGGTGGAGCAGCCCGGTAGCTCGTCGGGCTCATAACCCGAAGGCCGCAGGTTCAAATCCTGCCCCCGCAACCAATTTGGAACCGTGGTGTAGTTGGCCTAACATGCCTGCCTGTCACGCAGGAGATCGCGGGTTCGAATCCCGTCGGTTCCGCCATCTTTATCGGTCGCCTCCTAAAGAGTAACGGAGGCGTTCAAAGGTTCCCTCAGAATGGTTGGAAATCATTCGCAGAGTGCAAAGGCATAAGGGAGCTTGACTGCGAGACCTACAAGTCGAGCAGGGACGAAAGTCGGACTTAGTGATCCGGTGGTACCGCATGGAAGGGCCATCGCTCAACGGATAAAAGCTACCCTGGGGATAACAGGCTTATCTCCCCCAAGAGTCCACATCGACGGGGAGGTTTGGCACCTCGATGTCGGCTCATCGCATCCTGGGGCTGAAGTAGGTCCCAAGGGTTGGGCTGTTCGCCCATTAAAGCGGTACGCGAGCTGGGTTCAGAACGTCGTGAGACAGTTCGGTCCCTATCTGTCGTGGGCGCAGGAAATTTGAGAGGAGCTGTCCTTAGTACGAGAGGACCGGGATGGACGTACCGCTGGTGCATCAGTTGTTCCGCCAGGAGCATGGCTGAGTAGCTACGTACGGACGGGATAAGCGCTGAAAGCATCTAAGCGTGAAGCCCCCCTCAAGATGAGATTTCCCAATTAGTAAGACCCCTTGAAGACGACGAGGTAGATAGGTTGGAGGTGGAAGTGCAGCAATGCATGGAGCTGACCAATACTAATCGGTCGAGGGCTTATCCAAATTTTTAATACGCAGATTCGTTTCGGATTCAGTTTTCAGGTGATCAAGCCTGTTATGTATATTCCCTGATAGCTCAGTTGGTAGAGCACTCGACTGTTAATCGAGTTGTCACAGGTTCGAGTCCTGTTCGGGGAGCCATCTGGAGAGGTGTCCGAGTTTGGCCGAAGGAGCACGATTGGAAATCGTGTAGGCGCCACAAGCGTCTCGAGGGTTCGAATCCCTCTCTCTCCGTAGCTTTACCTTCCCTATATAGGGATGAGAATCCTAAGTGGTTCGTTGGAGCATAAGCTTCGTTAGCAACAGCTTCGCAATCTCGTAACGAAGTGAAGAGTATCCCTCTCTCTCCGTAGCTTTACCTTACAAGTGTTTAAACAGCATGGCTCGTTGGTCAAGGGGTTAAGACACCTCCCTTTCACGGAGGTAAC
>NZ_JUEI01000282.1:0-531 GCF_000802655.2 Paenibacillus sp. IHB B 3415
CTGCCTTACAAGCAGAGGGTCGGGGGTTCGAACCCCTCAGCCTCCACCATAATTTTCTTGATATTTGTGGGAGATTGTGGGCATTATATAGGTATCTATTGTAGGGGATTCGCCAAGCGGTAAGGCAACGGACTCTGACTCCGTCATCATAGGTTCGAATCCTATATCCCCTGCCAATTGCGAGCCATTAGCTCAGTTGGTAGAGCACCTGACTTTTAATCAGGGTGTCGAAGGTTCGAGTCCTTCATGGCTCACTTTTATTAGTTTTATGCGCGTGTCGAATCCTATATCCCCTGCCAATTGCGAGCCATTAGCTCAGTTGGTAGAGCACCTGACTTTTAATCAGGGTGTCGAAGGTTCGAGTCCTTCATGGCTCACTTTTATTAGTTTTATGCGCGTGTGGCGGAATGGCAGACGCACCAGACTTAGGATCTGGCGTCGTAAGACGTGGGGGTTCAAGTCCCTTCACGCGCACCACTTATTTGCGGACGTGGCTCAGCGGTAGAGCATCGCCTTGCCAAGGCGAGGGTC
>NZ_JUEI01000283.1:0-230 GCF_000802655.2 Paenibacillus sp. IHB B 3415
CCACCACCACCACAACCCTACCGTCATTGTTATTAAAACGCGAGAAAAAAGCAAAGAAGAAGATGCACAATCCACCACCATCTGATCCCCACCACCCACCACCACCGCACGCGCCTCATCCAGGTCCTCCTCATCACGAGCCACCACCGCCTCATCATGGCGACCCTCCTCCGGGACCCAAAGCGCCACCACCAGGCCCTCCAGAACCTCACAAACCACCACCTCCTCAC
>NZ_JUEI01000284.1:0-230 GCF_000802655.2 Paenibacillus sp. IHB B 3415
CGCGCATCTTTCATCCGTTGCTCCGCATTCACGTAAAACCCCTTTGGGTAACGCTGGTACAACTGATTCACCAGTCTTCTTACCCGTTCGTCCTCCGGATACCATTTCATCATGAGATCCAGCAGCAGCTTTTGCCACGACTTTCGTAAGTACTCATACGAGATAAACTCTGCCTTTTTCCACTCCTTGTTCCGGTCCAGCGCACCTTCTGTAATGAGTGAATGGATGTG
>NZ_JUEI01000285.1:0-228 GCF_000802655.2 Paenibacillus sp. IHB B 3415
AGCTTGCTGCCGGTGATGCTGCCGTCTGCCAGCTGCCCTGCATTGCGCGTCTCAGCTGCGAGAAGCTCCAGCTTCGTTACAATACCGCTGCTCAAATGACGCTCTTCCAGTACGCCGTCTGTCAGATGTCCGCTCTGGATGCTCTGCTCCTGCAGATGCTGAGCACCTACTGCACCTTCCGCCAGCTTGCTGCCGGTGATGCTGCCGTCTGCCAGCTGCCCTGCATTG
>NZ_JUEI01000286.1:0-491 GCF_000802655.2 Paenibacillus sp. IHB B 3415
ATCTCCTGCGTGACAGGCAGGCATGTTAGGCCAACTACACCACGGTTCCACAATTTAATGTAAAAAATGGTGCCGGCGAGAGGACTTGAACCCCCAACCTACTGATTACAAGTCAGTTGCTCTACCAGTTGAGCTACACCGGCACGGTGTAAGGTGGATCTGAGATTTAAAAATGGTGGAGGCTGAGGGGTTCGAACCCCCGACCCTCTGCTTGTAAGGCAGATGCTCTCCCAGCTGAGCTAAGCCTCCGGGTATGTATGGCTGAGGGGTTCGACCCCCCGACCCTCTGCTTGTAAGGCAGATGCTCTCCCAGCTGAGCTAAGCCTCCGGGTATGTATGGTAGCGGCAGAGGGGATCGAACCCCCGACCTCACGGGTATGAACCGTACGCTCTAGCCAGCTGAGCTACGCCGCCACACTACAAGTATTGGATTTATAATGGCGGAGAGAGAGGGATTCGAACCCTCGCACCGCTTACGCAGTCTAACCCCT
>NZ_JUEI01000287.1:0-219 GCF_000802655.2 Paenibacillus sp. IHB B 3415
TCGGCTCCTGGCGCCTAGGCATCCTCCGTGTGCTCTTATTAGCTTAACCAATCGCTTCGGTATTGGCTCATTCGCTCATCTTGTTTTAAACAGCGCTTCCGGATGAATCCGTCCGCTAGTCTGTCTAAAGCCAAAAGTCGCTCATAATCCAAAACCATCGCTCAGCATGACTAATAACTATTTCAACTTGCTTACACAAGTTTCAGCTAAAAGATGTTC
>NZ_JUEI01000288.1:0-206 GCF_000802655.2 Paenibacillus sp. IHB B 3415
GACCCTCGCCTTGGCAAGGCGATGCTCTACCGCTGAGCCACGTCCGCAAAAACATGGTGCGCGTGAAGGGACTTGAACCCCCACGTCGTGAAACGCCAGATCCTAAGTCTGGTGCGTCTGCCATTCCGCCACACGCGCACACTTTATAAGAAAATGGTGAGCCATGAAGGACTCGAACCTTCGACACCCTGATTAAAAGTCAGGTG
>NZ_JUEI01000289.1:0-204 GCF_000802655.2 Paenibacillus sp. IHB B 3415
AAAAAAACCGCTCCCAGCAAGGGTTTGGAATTATGAAATTGTCTCTAAAATGCAGGATTTCACCTGATTCAAGCGGCTTAGCGGGAATATTGTTGTATTCCATACAACAATCCTCCCGATCACCCGGCTATCCAGGAATCAATGTTGCAAAACGTATAGGGCTGTTGATTAGCCAAAAAAAGGTAGAAAAAAGGCCGCTTATTC
>NZ_JUEI01000290.1:0-201 GCF_000802655.2 Paenibacillus sp. IHB B 3415
TGCTTCTTCTTCTTCTCCTTCTTCTTCTTTTTCTCACCTTTCTCCTCATGACCATGATGATCACCACCACCATGGATCTTGCTCATGAACCCTCCTTCCTTGTGTTCATCTCCATGGTGCTCTGATTTGTGCTTTTCTCCTTCAGATTTGTGCTTTTCTCCTTCGTAGTGTTCCGATTTGTGCATATCGCCATGGTGCTCT